>JBBQPV010000253.1:0-4213 GCA_038216925.1 Bdellovibrionia bacterium | reverse complement strand
AGCAAGAGCTGGAAAGTCATGAAAAATCGTCGCTTCATTATTTAAAGTGAAAAAATCAGCGTTAGAATGGTTAACAAAGGCTTGCAAATCAAATCTTGCTGCCGCGAGTCTGGTATGGGCGTCTTCCAATTTCTTTTCTTCTGCTTCTAACATACTTACGGTGATTGCTGAATAGTCTTTGATTCTGAACCGTGTGAGGAATTCTAAGATTTCGCCATTATTTGCAAATGTCGCATCTTGAGCGAACTTCGGATCTTGCAAAAGTTTTTTATACGCAGAAGAATTTTTAAAAGTTTCATGGGGATCATCGAGAGGGATGAGCTGGTCTATATTGACGATTGGCAATTTTTTATTCTTATCAAGAAGACTGGGTTTTTTCATATCGCCCATATAGATTGCATCATCATCATCAATGTTGCCGGGATCATGGAATTGTTCGTCCATGTCATCGGTTGCGCGTAAGGGGCCCTCGCCTTTGGCGGAGAAGGGCGTGAACACTCCAACAAATGTTCTGGGCTCAAGGCCGGTGTCTTTTTCTATGAGGTCATCTAAATTGGGCGGAAGTGTTTTTAACAATTCTTTGGGAATTTTCCCTTTAGTCACAATAAGTAGAGGATTTAATTTGGTGTAGTCTACTGGATGTATCTCCACGTAAACTAGATTTCTGATTCTCATCTGTCTTAGATCAGGAATTCTCAAACTCATGGGTTCATTGATCTGACCGTTTCTCAATACCACTAGTTTTTTTGCAGTGGAGACAAATTTTTCTCCGTCAATAACACTCTCTATTCCAACCTTTAACAAATACATTCCGTCTCTCATAGAGGGAGAGGCTTCAATACCTTCAATGGGGTCAGAATAAGCTAGAATGTAGGGTGCAAGGTTAACGATAAATGACTTATATGACTCGACAGAAAGATCTTGGTTCACTCTGTAGTTTACGTTTTCATTGAGTGCAAAAACGTATTTCCCCATGACCATTTGAGGCTGTATATATTTTGTCTGAGATAAAGCTTCCGCTGCGGAGTTTGCATCCGGTTGCCGTAAATCATACCCAAGACCAAATCCCGCCTTAAACCATGGATTGATTCTTGTGGGAATAGTTTGCTGAAAGCCAGATTTATGTTTGATGGTTATTTCTTTAAAAAAATAATGGCGCGCAGCCATGGATTTAAAAGTTATTTCATCTTGCCACGATAATATGCCCTGTTGATTTGTAGTTTTTTTAACTTCTGTGCCATCACTGCGGACAATTGTAAATTCCACAAAGCTGAGAGGGTCATTTTGATCTAGAGGATTTGTTACAATGGTTGTCATGAGAACTGAAATTGTTCTGTGTGTTGGAGTCTCTCTGTCAGCTAATACCACTGACAACGGAAATTGAATAAATGAAAAGGCAAAAGGTTGCAGCGCAAAGATTCCGTTTTTTAGATTTTTAGCATCTGGCTTCTCAACTTCTTTTAAAAAATCATCGATTTTGAATTTATAGTCATATTTCAAAGTATCAGCGGTGGGAACTGTCCCTGAGAAAATAGTTTGGGTTTTATAACTTCCCAAGAAAAACACACCTTCAAAAGGCGCTAGATCTGGAGGTCCGTCTACTGGGATGAGTTTTACGGCAAGTTCAAGTTGCCCCATGCTGCTCTTGTAATTTAGGGTGAGGGGGAGATCAAATTTGAGTCGATCTCCTACCAAAGGCTGAGGTTCTTCTTTGGAATAGATAGCAGATCCTAAGTAAGTGCGCCTTACGCCCTCACCTTCATCAATTTTACTAATGAGGTGGGCCATAATTCTAAATTTTCCGCGTGTAAGTGGATATCCGTAAATATTGTTATTAATATTATGTAGGAGAATTTGTGGGGCCATATCTAATCTAATTGTCGCGTTTACCTTGGCGGAGCCCGCACCGGTACTGGACATATTTACGATCATTCCATCAACGTAGAGTTTTCTGTATGGGGCAGAAACCTTTTTTTCTCCATTGAGAAATAACTGTGTGTCGGCCTCTGATACCACATAGCTAGGGTCAAGTTTTTGCCTATTCAAATCCACTACATCTAGTAAACCCTTAGTGGCATCAGTGCCCATCCAAGGATTAATCCCAATGGTCAGTTTCTTTTGACCCGTATGAATTCCATTGGCTTTAATAAAGCGTGTGAGAGGGACAAATTTTTGATCCGCAATAAAATTATATTTTATATTTTCTGTCCAAGTTAAACACCCGTCTGTTTTTGTACTTTGAGTAGCATCAATCACCGCACCGTTTTTATCCGTGATGATGAATTTGTGTCCACGAATAGCTTCTTGCGTATGCATGTCTTTTGCGCAAACTGTGAATGAAAATTGTTTTGTTTTCGGTAATCCAAACACGGGATCGGTATCAGTGACTGCACTGATTCCTTTTACGTCCTCTACAAAGAAAGTGGCATTATCTTGGTCTCCCATTTGTTCCGCGGTTTTGCCGTGGGGCTTAAAACACGCGGCTGATAGGGTGAGGGTGGTTAAAAACAATGTGAGAAGAAGGTTTTTATAAGACATCATAAGATGTCTCCAATTTAATCAAATACACTTGTTGCCGACTTTGATTCACATTGAAATTAATGACGTCTGCATCAACGTAAAAGCCAATCAATTTAAAATTTGATTTTTTAAAATCTAAAGTGAGATAGGCACCGTATCCTTGACGATTATTATGGCCGTACACAAAATCATTGTAATAGGCGGGTGCTGAATCAGATTCATTGAAGAATGTTTCCATTGTTGGATTTATAGATAAATTGTCTGTTACAGAAAACTCGGCACCGGCTGAAACAATTTGTCCGTGATTAAACGCCGTGGGTGCAAGCTCATTGGAAAGAAGGCTGCCTGCTACGAGAAGTTTAGCTTGCCGTGATAACTCAATATCGCCCTTTGCCCCCAGGAGCCATCCAGCATATTCATAAATAAATTTCGCGGAATTGGGAGAAGACATTTGGGTGGCAGTATTTCCATAAAGTGAGCTATCAAACGCAACTTGGGATGGTAAGTTTCTGAAATCAAAGAAAGTTCCAAAAAATTCAAAAGCGAAGGACCTGATCACATCAAACTTACCGCTTAGAGTTTCCGCAAAAAAACTAGGTTGGTCTTCTCTATCGGCGGTTTTAGTTGAAAGGGACGCTGAGGTGGGAACAGTTTGTTCAGCGGTTAATGATGCTGTGAAATTTCCCGTGTTATAGGCAAGTTTTTCTCGTGCTCCTGGAAATGCTTTTTCATAAATTAAGAGCCCGGAGTTAAGGTATCTTTGATTAATTGCCCCGCCGGCTACTGATACAAATTGAAAGGGTTGCCATTCTACCAACGCTTCTTTGAGATAAATTCCGTTGGTAGGAATTCCGTCTCCGAAGCGTGAAAGTGATTGCCCTGCAAATGTGTAGAGTTTTGAGTCAACATTGAGATGAACTTCGTCAGTTAGACGATATTTAAATTCTTCACCCAGGACAAAAGCTGCAGATTGGCTTCTTTCTCCTTGCTCATTTGCAAAGGAAACATCGCCGATATCACCAGTGATTTTAAGCAGAGCTTTTTTGGGGGTTTTAGTTTCTTTTACTTGTTTGGTTTGAGAGGAATTCAAATTATAAACGCGGTCCTCGGCCTTTATGGTTATAGCAACCAAAAGTCCTGCAAGCACAACGGTGCCTTTAATGATTTTAGATAAGACCTTTACGTCCATTCTTTTACTTCCCTACAGCCTTGTTCTTCAAAAGCCGTTCCGCGCCGTAGATTTGTAAATACTTCAAACTACTGACGAATTTAGGTCGGTCACTACGTTCGTCCTGGCGAACAATTAGACGTATACGCCAAAAAGGCGCTCAAATGGGAGCTCAGAAACCAGCCTAAATATAGGTAATTCTTCACAAATACCTCCTTTTGTTTTGGAGTCGTTTTGCCGAAAAATCATTGAAGGACGTGATGCGGTGAAAGTTAAATTCTCTATTCGTTACAAAATCTTATCTGTGATGACGGCACTTCTTGTAGCCGCAATCTGCTTTTACCTTTTGCTGGCCATGAGAATATTCAAACAAGATAAAACTGAGCTGGTTTTTGATTTGAATAAAGGATTGGTTTCTACGTTATCAGCGGAGGTTGAGACATCCCTGCGCGGTGCTTCTGACAAATTAAAACTCTATGCTCTTCTCAGTCAGGGGGAAGCGAATAAAAAATCTCAGAGAATTTT
>JBBQPV010000252.1:0-4222 GCA_038216925.1 Bdellovibrionia bacterium | reverse complement strand
GACAAAGCTGCGGCTCAGAACATGGTTGCCAGAAAACAATCTGGAATTTTCTTTGTTGGATTACATCACCTGGAGTCCCTAGCAACCATACTGCAGGTTCACTGCAACAATGAAATAGCCAAAAACGCTTATGAAAATACTGACATGAATAATAACGCTGCGGCGGCAAGGTAAGGCGAGCAAATGAAACTTTTTAAGACATTCTTCATTCTTGGTATTTGTTTAGTCGCTCACCGTGCACTGGCCAGTGATTTCACCTGCGCGAGAGTGACGAAGGCCCTCAGCGCCTATGAGCCCACATATTTCTCTGTGAGGTTGCCAGAGAGCAATGGCTATAGGTTCAATAAAAAACAACTCACTATTCTTTTTAATTTTCGTGATCGGGCGGTCAATGATCCTCAACACATGGCCAAAATAGAATCCGATGAAGAAAACCGAACTATTGGTTTGATTTTTGACAAAACTGTTTCTCCCAAAAAAAGTTTTTCTCTCCAAGAGATAAATGAAGAATTATTGCTGGGCGCATTTCACAGGCTGGCATCCTTGAGAGCCAGGATGTTTGTCGATCTGCATCCCTATCTCCAATATGATGATGTTTTGCAATCCTGTATGATAGGACTTCACAAAGCAATTCTAGAATACGATTCAAAGTCATCATTCATGTTTTCAACCGTGGCCTTTAATATTATGAGAGGGGAAGTTCAACCGCTCTTTTCCATTGATGTTTCACCCTGGGATTTAGAAATAAAAAGTGATGGGTACAACTCTGTGGTACGGATAAAAGAAGCCCTATACTCACGATTGGGTAGAGAGCCCTCCGCAGAAGAAATTACGGAAGCGTTTAACGAAAAATATAAAGCTCCTATTCAAATCTCTGCAGTTCGGAAAGTTTTAAAGAAAATGTCCATAGCAAACAGAACGGTGACCCATTTTATCAATCAAGGTAAATGGGACACCATGGACTCCGACGACGCCATCCATGAATTAATAGACGCAAACAATTTGCTGAAAGACGATATTACGCTGATACCTGAAGAAGCAGCTTTCGGCCGGGATCTAAATGAAAAATTGGTCCATGCCCTTTTAACTATAAGACCTGATTATCGCCGTATTTTGCAAATGAGATTTGGCTTTGCTATTATAAAGCGCGGGCCTGACCAGTGGGAGCTCGTCCAAGAAACTGACGGCATGACATTGGAGGAAGTGGGTCAAGCTGAAGGGGTCACAAGAGAGCGGATCCGTCAAATTGAAGGTAAAACCCTTCGCATGTTAAAACATCCTTCTCGAACAGACTCTATTAGAATTTATCACGAAGGTTGATCAAGATTCATAACCTTTGTCCATGCGGCCACAAAGTCTTTCGCGAATTTTTCATTGGCATCCGAGCTACCATAAACTTCGGCAACAGCACGAAGAACCGAGTTTGAGCCGAAGACGAGATCAACCCTGGACCCCGTCCATTTGACAGCGCCAGTTTTTCGATCACGACCTTCAAAAACTAAGCTGCCTTCAGAGATGGCCTTCCATTCCACTCCCATGTCTAATAAGTTCACAAAAAAATCATTACTTAAAGTTTCATTCCTGGTGGTGAAAACCCCGTGTTTACTTTCAGCAACATTTGCACCCAGCACTCTCAACCCACCCACAAGAACTGTCATCTCAGGAGCAGTCAGTGTGAGAAGTTGGGCTCGGTCAATTAGCAATTCTTCAGCCGGCACAGCATACTCAGCTTTTTGGTAGTTTCGAAATCCATCTGCATATGGCTCAAGGACAGAAAATGAATGGACGTCTGTCTGCTGCTCACTTGCATCCATGCGCCCCGGAGTAAAGGGAACATTTAAAATAATTCCTGTGTTTCTAGCCGCTCTTTCAACTGCGGCATTTCCTCCAAGGACAATGAGATCTGCAAGTGAAACCTGCTTTTTATTAGAAATATTAAATTCATTTTGAATAGCTGAAAAGACTTTGAGAACTTTACTCAATTGCGCAGGTTGGTTTACGTCCCAATCTTTTTGCGGAGCAAGGCGAATGCGCGCGCCGTTTGCACCCCCACGCTTATCCGAACCTCGGAACGTCGACGCTGACGCCCACGCGGTTGATACCAACTCCGATACCGAAAGGCCACTTGAAAGTATTTTACCTTTGAGTGATGTGATGTCCGCATCTTCTATCAACGTGTGGTTGACGGCAGGAATTGGATCTTGCCAGATCAATTCTTCCCGTGGAACTTCAGGGCCTAAGTAGCGCGAGCGTGGTCCCATGTCTCGATGAGTGAGTTTAAACCAGGCACGAGCAAAAGCATCAGCGAACTGATCT
The DNA here is from genome assembly GCA_038216925.1 of Bdellovibrionia bacterium. GTDB lineage: Bacteria > Bdellovibrionota > Bdellovibrionia > JABDDW01 > JABDDW01 > JBBQPV01. The sequence goes on along the minus strand of JBBQPV010000252.1, from coordinate 1,906 downwards.
GGATGATTCAAAAAATTACGTGATATTTTCTCGTACACTGGGTCCACCCGTAGTGACAAGTCCGTTGTGAGCATTGTTGGAAGATGTTTCTTTGAAGGATTGTGAGCGTCCGGAATTGTTGGCTTCGCATTTTTCGCCACCCACTGCTGGGCGCCCGCGGGACTCTTTGTTAATTCCCACTCATGGCCAAAAAGATTCTCAAAAAATTCTATGCCCCATTTTGTAGGAGTGGAAGTCCAAGTGACCTCAAGACCGCTAGTGATGGTGTCCGCCCCGTGACCTTTGCCATGGCTGTTTTTCCAACCGAATCCCATATGCTCCATGTCTGAAGCTTCAGGTTCGACGGCAACATTTTTGGCACTGGCGGCACCGTGAGTTTTTCCAAAGGTATGGCCACCCGCAATCAGTGCTACGGTTTCTTCATCATTCATCGCCATGCGTGCGAAAGTATCACGAATGTCTTTTGCCGCAGCTAGAGGATCTGGATTTCCATCTGGGCCTTCTGGGTTCACATAAATTAAACCCATTTGTACCGCAGCAAGCGGATTTTCCAGATCACGAGTATGGGGAACTTTGCTATCGTCGTCTTTAACAAGAACGGCCTCAGCTTTTACTACGCCGGGTGACCCCACTGAGTAGCGCTCATCACCACCCAGCCATTTCTTTTCTGATCCCCAATAAATATCTTGATCAGGTTCCCACACATCTTCACGTCCACCGGCAAAGCCGAAAGTCTTAAAGCCCATGGTCTCAAGGGCGACGTTGCCAGTTAAAATCATAAGATCCGCCCAAGAAATTTTGCGTCCATATTTCTGTTTGATGGGCCACAGAAGTCGGCGCGCCTTATCTAAATTAACATTATCCGGCCATGAGTTGAGTGGTGAAAAACGCTGCTGGCCACGCCCCGACCCTCCCCGGCCATCACCGGTGCGATAAGTACCTGCGCTATGCCACGCCATGCGAATGAAAAGTGGGCCGTAGTGACCGAAGTCCGCGGGCCACCAATCTTGCGACTGTGTCATGAGTGCGGCTAAGTCTTCTTTCAGAGCGGAATAATCAAGACTCTTAAATTCTTTTGCATAGTCGAATTCTTTTCCCATGGGGTTAGACTTGGACGAGTGCTGATGAAGAATTTCTACCTTTAGTTGTCTGGGCCACCAGTCTTGGTCAGTAGTTTTGTTGTTGGTAGATTTATTAAAAGGACATTTTGATTCATTATTCATGGTGTTCTCATTTCGTGTTTCGGTTACGTGTCTAATTCACTATCCTGACTTTTGTGCAATAAGTATAATTGATTAATATTAAGACACTGATAGTTTATGCTTATGATTGGAATATGACCATTTTGGCTGTCACGATGGCATGAAGTCATCTGATTTCTTGCCAAAAAATGCTTCGTTTGATTTGATAGAAGAATGAATATTTCATTTAAGGTACTAATGCCTATTTATTTTTTGTTAGGGCCTGCCGTCTATGCGGAGAATACAAAAATAAAGATACCTCAACCTGCAGACACAGTTATGGCTAGTGTTGAATATGCAGATACGTTGTTGAAAATAAAGAAGAGTTGCGAAGGCATCATCTTTGCCGAATCTATCGACAGCAAGTTTAACCTTGCGTCAAAAAAGACGAAGGTCATTGTTGAATTTACTTCTTTTGCAAAATATAAAAATTTGAAAATTGCTAGGTTAGAAGCTACACTTGGCTCCGACCAAACAGATGTGCCACTCACCATTCAAAAAATAGAATTAATACCAGCACCAGGATCGTGTCTGTGGAAAGGCAAATAAAACCACCATTCTTACCTCGTAAAAATCAGACCAGCAGACTTTTTAGAATTGGAGTCAGTCCTCACCCACGCAATTTTACATTTAATAATATGAGTCCGCCTAAGTTCAGATAGAGG
>JBBQPV010000251.1:0-4227 GCA_038216925.1 Bdellovibrionia bacterium | reverse complement strand
GCAAAGGAACTAAATTCATTGACCAATTGTTTTAATTCATCAACCTGCTGAATAATTGTATCCGTACAAATTTTAAATGCAGGATCGGAGACCTGATCTTCAAATTTTTTCTGAAGTCGCTCGGCGGATAACCGAATGGGTGTCAGTGGATTTTTTATTTCATGGGCAATGCGCCGGGCAACTTCTCTCCAGGCGGCGGCCCGTTGTGCATTAATAAGTTTTGTCATGTCGTCAAAAACTAAAACATAGCCAAGATTTTTCCCGTTATCGTCTTTCAATGGGGATAGAGTGGCCTGCAGTACCAGAGGTTCCCCTCTTACCGTGACGTGAACTTCTTTTTGTATAGAGTGCGCCTTATATTGTTTAATTTTAGAAAATAAATTGTCTAAGAGCGCCTTGTGTTCTCCTCTAAGGACTTCCGTGAATGGTCGTCCCATGAGATTTCCGGGAGTAATTTGTAATAGTTGAATAGCGTATTTATTTATAGTGGTAATGCGTCCTTCTTGATCAACGGAAATAACGCCGGCAGATATATTAGAAAGAATAACTTCAATGTAGCGGGTGTGTGTTTTTAATCGATTTTCTGAATTGCCTAGATCCTCTATCATATGATTAAAGCTCTCCACCAACTGAAAAACTTCTAAGGATCCGGCTCTGACGTTGACGGTCTTATATTTACCGTTGGCAATCTCTTCCGTCGCTTTACCTAATATTTCTAAAGGCGTTGATAATTGACGGGCAAGATAAATCCCAAACCAAGTAGCACCAAAAATCACAAGCAGTGTAACTAGGACTAAAATAATCATATAAATTGATTTAATAGGATATTTAAGCGGATTAACGTCGCGGTAATCTTCGTATGCATTTGCGATGACATCCATCTTACTGACTAAACTTAAGGGAACATAACTGCTGACAACAATAGCCCCTGGTGACTGCAAACCGGCTCGTCTAGGTTTAATAGGAACGATGCATCTGATTAAATTACCATTTGAAAACTGATGGATGGTGCTTGCTTCTACGGCCTGCACATAACCTTTTTGCAAAAACTCTAATGTCACTGGAGGAATTTCTTTTAATTCCGATTCCACACCACTGACCATGACCCGACGATTAAACAAACCAGGATAATATTCAACTACGTCTAAGCTAAATTCTTTCCGCAATTTTCTTATGACCGCTTCTCTCTGGGCTGCGGTCACGTGCGACGATTTTTCTGCAATAAGGTGAGCAAAATGATAATTTTTTTTCTTGGTTGTGGAATAAAAGGTATTGGTGACTTCCAGTGAGTCCTGTAAAACATTGCCAATTTTTAGACTAAACCACTTATCAAAACTTGAATTGATGTAAAAAACAGAAACGAGAAAGAGTAATGCGGTAGGTACAAGAGCAAAGGACACAAACGCTATAACTAGCTTTGACTTGAGACGACTGCCCAGTAGGCCGCCACGACGCTCGCTAAATATTTTGGCAACGTTTCTGAATATGAGAAACGCCAAAAAAAGCAACAATGCCACGTTAAAATTAACGAGGCCGAAGAAGAAAATACTGTTTACGAAGGGAAGCTTCTGGCTGAGACTTGCTAAATTTATTTCTATATATGTAAGAAAAAGAAACGCTAAACTCAGGCCAATAATAGCACTTCGTTCCCGTTTTCTTTTTTTAGCTTCCTGAAGGGATATACTCTCAGGGTTCTCCAGAGCTGCCTTCTGTTTATGCAGCTCGGTCACTTCTACCCTACAATTTCTCTATAAACTTTTGCACCAACAGCAAAGGCAGGTCCACCGCGCTTAATCAAGGCAAGGCAGATGTTACGGGCTTCTTTTTTCTTGAAGCATTCGTCTGTTTTTCGGGCAACACCGGCGGTGATCATGGCCGCTTCGAGAATCATTTCAGCGTCAAAGTGACTTACTTTTTCAGTGAGGCGCTTAAGCAATTCTTTTTCGTTTAATGTCACAAGTTCGTTATCTGCAGGAGTGTCTGGAATAACTTCCGGTACAGGGGGCGCGACTTTGACTTTTTTTGCTCTCGTTTTAGCTGGCTTCTTTTCTTCCATGGGGTCTCCTTAAAACATACAAGCTCTAAGTCATATCACTGACAGCCCTCAGCGTCAAGAAGTGTGCTTTTTTTACAACACCTTCTTAACCATATCCATCACCGCGTGTGCGGTCTCGTATCCCTTATTCGTAGAATCAAGGGCGCACCGGTCCCAGGCTTGTTCGAACGTGTTGGTGGTAAGTACGCCAAACCCTATGGGTTTTTCCAATTCCAGGGCAACTTGAGTACACCCGCGTTCGGCGGCGCTACATACGTAATCAAAGTGTTTAGTATCACCCTGGATGACCGCTCCCAATGCAATGACTCCCGCTACTTTATTCTTAGTGAAAAGGATTTTAGCAGCTAGTGGGATTTCAAAAGCACCGGGTACTTCAAATTTTATTATATCTGCGGTCGCCAGTTTGTATTCTTTGAGAGCGGAATAAGCTCCGTCACAAAGACGCTCAGTAATTTCAGAATTAAATTTAGCAACTACTATACCAATCTTCATAGATGATCTTTATCCGCTAAATGGCCCATACGAATAACTTTCGTCATTAAATAATTTTTGTTTATGTGATGGGGAAACGTTTTTAAAGGCACACGCTCAACTATGGCTAGACCGTAACCGCTCAGCCCCGCACGCTTTGATGGATTATTTGTAAGAAGCCTTATTTTTTTTAATCCCACAGCTCGGAGAATTTGTGCGCCTATGCCGTAATCTCTTTCGTCTGCTTTAAAACCTAAATGAATATTTGCGTCAACCGTATCCATTCCTTTTTCCTGAAGGGCATAGGCCTTTATTTTATTTGTAAGACCAATCCCCCTTCCCTCTTGACGAAGATACAACACCAGGCCCGAACCCTCTTCCTCTATCATGGATAATGCTTTGTCTAATTGCTCTCCGCAATCACAGCGTAAACTACCAAAAATATCTCCCGTCATGCATTCACTATGAACTCTAACAAGGGTTGGTTTCTCTGGGTCGATTTCACCGTTTTGAATGACAACGTGTTCTGCCCCGTCCAATTTATTTTTGAACACTCTGAATTTAAAATTTTTGCCGAATTTTGTTGGAAGTAAACTCTGAGCCACTTCCTCCACAAAAGTTTCATTTTCAATTCTAAATTTAATCAAATCTGCAATGGTGCCCATTTTTAGACCATGTTTAAGACAAAACTTTTCTAGATCGGGGACTCTTGCCATAGTGCCGTCGTCATTGATGATCTCACAGATAACTCCTGCGGGAGTTTTTCCAGCCAAAACTGCAAGGTCCACACTTCCTTCAGAATGTCCCGCGCGCTTAAGCGTTCCGCCCTCTTGAGCAATAAGCGGAAACACATGACCTGGACTGACGATTTCCCCTGCCTTCAGGTTAGGATTCACAGCGGTTTTAATTGTATGGGATCTATCAGCAGCGGAAACACCAGTGGTTACTCCGGTGGCGGCTTCTATACTTACAGTAAATGCGGTTTTATTTTTTGAAAAATTAGAATTCTCAGGGACCATTAAATTGATATCTAGTTTTTTAATTTGCGATGGTCCCATGCTGAGGCAAACTAATCCCCGACATTCTTTGATCATGAAATTTACAATTTCCGGAGTGATGGATTCGGCGGCTATTACTAAATCCCCTTCATTTTCTCTGTCCTCGTCATCTACAAGAACGACAGGCTTTCCTTTTTTTAAATCCTCAATGAGGTCAACTATGTTGTGCATTCATTTTCTCCGTAATCACTTTTACAAATTGATCAAATTCAATATTCACTAAATCTCCCACAGAGAGACTTTTCAAATTCGTCATGCGCATGGTCTCTGGAATGATGTAAACCTCAACGCGGCCGGAATTATTATCAAACTCATTCACCGTTAGGCTTATACCGTTGAGACAAATGCTTCCTTTATTTACGACCCATTTTTTTTGTTTTTCATTCACCAGGATAGTGATCTTTCGACAATCTCCTTCATCCTCTACGGACTCAACCAGTCCAGTGCCGTCCACATGGCCGCTGACAATATGACCGCCCAGTCGATCCCCCATGCGAAGACTTCTCTCTAAATTTACGCTTTCTCCTGTTTTCCAAATTTGAAAATTAGTTTTTGAAAGTGTCTCTAATCCCACAAAAAATTTTAACTGTTCTCTTTGAAACTCTTCTAACGTCAGACAGATCCCATTGAGTGCAATGCTTT
>JBBQPV010000250.1:0-4230 GCA_038216925.1 Bdellovibrionia bacterium | reverse complement strand
TTGTGTGACAGTCCTGGTTTTAGCAGGGACAGGATTTTTAATTGGAAGTTTTGCAACCCATAGCTTAGGTTTTGAACCCATCACATTTTTTAGAGATCAGATCACCCAGAGTCTTGGGCAGATAAAAATGCCTTCAGATATGGCGCTAGATAAAGAGAGCTTGCTAATGCAAGTTCCTTCAGCACTTCTGATGCTCCTTATTTTTGTCATTTGGGTTAACTCTGTTTTAACGCCGCGCTTTGAAAGAGTCCTTGGCTGGATTCCCACCAAACAAAAACACTTCTTTTCACAAGAGGAGTTTCTGCAATGGCGACTACCGGACCCTTTTGTGTGGGTGGCCCTTGCTTCTGCGGCAGGTTACTTCTTAGATTTCCAGCCCGCGTGGCTTAAATGGACATGCACAAATATTTTTAATGTTGTGATCATGCTTTATTTTTTCCAGGGCTTAGCAGTGGTTGTCAGTTTCTTTAATGCAAAAAAAATTGGACCTATTTGGAGAATGCTTAGTTATTTATTAATATTTACCCAGCTGCTTTTTATTCCAGTTGCCGTTTTAGGTTTTGTTGACCTTTGGATGGAATTTAGAAAAAAAGCAAAAACGGACAAAAGCGCCGTCGCTTAACAGTAGCTTGAAAAAGGAGTCTTTATGAAAGTAATTTTATCACAAGATGTACCCACCCTCGGAAAAGTTGGAGACATGGTTAAAGTTTCTGACGGGTATGCCAGAAATTTCCTCATTCCCAGGAAGCTTGCGCTCATCGCAACCGAGGGAAGAGAAAAAGAATTCAAGCACTTGCAAACTATGGCGGATGCTAAAAAGAAAAAGGCCACGGCATCTGCGCAAAAAACCGCAGACAAGATGGGCGCCCACACAGTTATGCTGAAAGTTCAAGCCGGTGAAAATGACAAGCTCTTTGGTTCCGTCACCAATCAAGATATCGCCAATGAATTAACCAAAGCTGGCTTTACTGTAGACAAACGTGATATTGAAATTGCAGAACCCATCAAGGTTTTGGGTCAGCACAGGGTGAAAGTAAAAATCGCTACTGGGGTAGAAACAGAAATAAAAGTTAACGTCGAACGCGAGTAACAATGACAAAAGTACCTCCACAGAATTTGGAGGCGGAACAATCTGTTCTGGGCGGCATCATGGTAGACCCTGATGCCCTAGATAAGGTTGTTGATATCATCAATGAGAACGACTTCTATAAGTCCGCCCATAAGAAAATTTACTTAGGAATTACCTCGCTGAGACAAAAAAATCAGCCGGTGGATTTGCTGACTATTACTTCCTGGCTCAGAGATTCTGGAGATCTGGATCACATTGGTGGGACCTCCTATCTTGCTACAATCATTGATCTCACGCCCTCTTCTGCCAACATCATCCATTATGCAGAAATTGTGAAAGAAAAATCTACCCTCAGAAGGCTTATAGATACATGCAGCAATATTGTTGAAAGATCCTACAGCCAAGACTTTGATGACATAGATAAGTTTCTAAATGAATCAGAGAGTGGCGTTTTTCAAATCGCCGAGAAATCAAAAAAAGCGGGACTCATACCAGCAAGTTTAATCATCAAGGCAAGTCTTGACCGAATCGAATATCTCTACAATCAAAAAGCAGCAATTACGGGTCTTGCAACGGGCTTCACTGAGTTTGACAAGATGACCAGTGGATTACAGCCTGGTGATCTAGTGATCATCGCCGCTCGCCCGTCCATGGGTAAGACAGCCTTTGCTTTGAATATTGCCCAAAACGTTTCTTTAAGAGAAAAAAAATCCGTAGCGTTTTTCACGCTGGAGATGAGTCAAGAGCAAGTCATGATGAGAATGCTCGCTTCAGAGGCTCGGGTGAATTTGGGAGATCTGAGAACCGGGCGAGTTCCTGATAGCTTCTGGCCCAGACTCATCAATGTGGCTAGTAAGTTTAGTGAAGCGCCACTCTATATTGATGACACCTCATCCATTAGTCCCTATGAAGTCCGTGCGAAGGCGCGTCGCCTGAAAGCGCAAAAAGGGTTAGATCTCATTATGGTGGATTATCTTCAGATCATGGATTTAAAAACGAAAGTAGAAAGCCGAGAGCGTGCAGTTTCTGAAATCTCAAGAAATATGAAAGCGCTTGCTAAAGAATTATCCGTGCCGGTGGTTGTTCTTTCCCAAATTAATCGTGGTGTGGAAGGCCGGAACGACCGCCGTCCCATGCTTTCTGATTTGCGGGAATCTGGAGCCATTGAGCAGGACGCAGACGTTGTCGCGATGATTTACCGTGATGAGTATTATGATAGAGATAGTGCGGACAACAAGGGACAAGCGGAAGTCATCATTGGTAAGCAAAGAAACGGACCGGTTGGGGTTTGTAAAGTTGCGTTCTTAGGTCAGTACGGAACCTTTGCAAATCTTGCCGCGCCGGATGGACATGCACCGGCGCCACAAGTATTTCAACACACTTAAAACTAGTCGCGACTTCTTCCGCCGCCGCCGCCGCCAAAAAGTCTTAGCAGCATTAAAAATAAGTTGATGAAATCCAAATACAGCGTCAGCGCGCCCATCACCGCTACTTTGTGGCCGGAATCACTGTCAATATCTGCAGTGGCACCAAAGTTTTTTAATTTTTGCACGTCATAGGATGTGAGACCCGCAAAAATAATCACGCCCAATACAGAAATGATAAAATCAAGACCTGCACTATGGGTGAAAATATTTACCACGGAAGCGATGATAATTCCAAAAAGTCCCATGATTAAAAACGTGCCCATTGCCGAAAGATCTTTTTTGGTCACATATCCAAAAAGAGCCATGGCTCCGAATGTTCCAGCTGTGACCGCAAAAACTTGACCAATCACATTTAAATTATAGGCGAGAAAAATTGTAGAAAAGGTAATCCCGCTTATAAACGAGTAAAGGAGAAAGCATCCTGTAGCCACTCCCACAGACATGCGATTAATTCCTAAGGAAAGGCCAAAAACTAGACCAAATTGCAAAATTATAGCAAATGTGAAGAGTCCGCGGTTCATCATGAGGACCTGCATCCAGACACCGTTGGTTCCGATCATAAATCCCGTCACGGCTGTGATGAACAAGCCAAAGGTCATCCAACTGTAGATTCTAGACATAAACCGCGCCACGTTTAGATTAGGCGCCACACGTTCTCTGACATTATTAAAGCGATCCATAATTTCTCTCCTTCGCAAAAAACCTTTGATAACTCGTTAACCTCATGCTCACATGATGGGGTCTAAACATGTGACGGTCAAGGGGGGTGCTCATGGGGAATGAGCTTTTTAAAAAAGTTACTAAGTCTACAGGGTTACCCGAGGATATTATGGCGGGTGAGCTGGATCGAATTTTATCCTCCAATGGGATTAATAGTTCTGAGGTCACATTGGATGAATTAAGAGCGGTTCTTTCAGATTATTTAAAAGAAGTTATAATCAAAGCCAAAGATGAGTTTGATCAAGGCGTTCTTATAGAAGAAGAAGTAAACCCAGAAGATCTTGGTCTTTAAGCCTTAGGGGAAAAATTTCTCATTTTAATTTTATATTCGCCGATTTTTTTTCTCAGCGTATTTCTGTTGATACCAAGAAATTCAGCGGTTTTGATTTGGTTTCCCTTATGAACGTTTAGGGCCAGCTCAATCATGGGCTTTTCAACTTGCTCAATGACTTGATTATATAGATTTTTAATTCGACCGCCGTCTTTGTGTTGCTGGAGCATCACCTCTAGCTTGCTTTTCACAAGTTTTTCTAAACTGATCTGATTCAAATTTGCCACGAGTAAATTATTGCTTGATGTGTTTGTCATTTTATTTGGACCCCTATACGCCTCTTTGTTGTGGACTCCATATATATTTATGCAGCTGAAGTTGCAAGCGTACAGGTAAAGAATCGTCTAAAATTTTTCGTGCCAAGATTTCATTGGACATTTCGCCGAACGACGGACTCATGAACACAGAACATTTTTCATCAATATGATGCTCGGTGATAAAAGTTTTTGCCCAAGCATAATCAGCGTCATTGCAAATCACGAATTTAATTTCATCATCGCGGGAAAGGCATTCTAAGTTTTTTAAATTAAAACTTTCAACCTCTCCGCTGGCAGGAGTTTTTACATCAATTACTTTTATCACCCGAGGATCTACCGCGGAAGTTTCATAATACCCATTAGTTTCAAGGGATACGGTATAACCAGCGTCGCATAAAAGTTTCATGAGCTCATGAATATGTGATT
>JBBQPV010000249.1:0-4238 GCA_038216925.1 Bdellovibrionia bacterium | reverse complement strand
CTAGAATATAATTCAACCCCTGACGGATTTCAAAAAGAAGAAAGAGTCATCGTTTTTGAAGGCGGAAAAGTAGCCGGCTGGAAGCGCTACCAATGATCTCCCACTTCAACGTCAACTTTTAAGGGAACTGACAATTTTGTAGTCTCCCCCATCCAGGTTTGAATCTTCATTTTTAAGTTATCGACCTGAGATTCGGGAACTTCAAAAACCAATTCATCATGAACTTGCATAATCATTGATGCCTTCGGGCACTCTTCAGAAATTTCCGCATCTATTTTGATCATCGCAAGCTTGATGATATCCGCCGCGGCTCCTTGAATGGGCATGTTAATGGCCGCACGCTCGGCAGCTTGACGAATATTTCTATTGGATGATTTGAGTCCGTCGTAATATCTGCGCCTGCCAAAAATAGTTTGAACGTATCCTTGCTCCATGCCTTCTTTAACAATGTCGCTCATGTACTTTTTAACCCCAGGAAACCGTGCAAAATATTTTCTAATAAACTCTGCAGCCACTCCGCGCGCAATCTGAAGATTTTCCGCTAGCCCAAACTCACTCATGCCGTACGCAATCCCAAAGTTGATTGCTTTAGCCACACGTCTGTGCGCGGAACTCACTTCGGTCAGAGGAATATTAAACACTTCACTTGCAGTGGCAGAATGGATATCTAGGTCTTTCGCAAACCCTTGCATTAAATTTTCGTCCTGGGTGATATGGGCTAATATCCTGAGCTCAACTTGACTATAATCTGCAGACAATATTTTAAATCCATCCTTAGCAATGAAACTGTTGCGAATCCTCTGCCCCCGTGCCGTCCGGATTGGAATATTTTGTAGATTGGGATTAGTAGAACTCAGTCTCCCGGTGGCCGCCACGGCCTGATTGTAGCGAGTATGAACCCGACCAGATTTATCATGAATGAGTTGGGGAAGAGCTTCCACGTAGGTTGAATTAAGTTTTGTCAGCTCCCTCCATTGAAGCAGTTTCTCCGCTATGGGATGATGCTCCCTTAACTTCTCTAGCACATCTGAATCCGTGGACATTCCCGTTTTTGTTTTTCTCACAACAGGCAATTTCAATTTCTCAAATAGTATTTGCCCCAATTGTTTTGGACTGCCTACATTGAATTCAACTCCCGCCATCTCAAATATTTCTTTTTCCAGTTGTCTAGTTTGAGATTTTAATTCTGCAGAATATTCAACCAGCGCTTTCCTGTCTAGAAGCACACCGGCACGTTCCATCCGGTATAAAACTGGAGCCAAAGGGTACTCAATAGTTTTAAGAATTTTATTGGAATCTATGTCTGTGAGTAAGCTTTGTAACCGGTTGGATAATTCTCTTGCTAAAATTAAACGGTCAACTGGGCTAGCCAATTCTGGAAAATCTTTTTCTAAATGAACTTTTAATAGCGTCTTAAAATCAATTTCCCCAACATGCCCAAGACAGTACGCCTGAAGCATCACATCTGATCCTATTTTCTTGAATGCTTCACCGGGTAAGTCTAAGAGGTGGGCCATACTCTTGGTGTCAAAACCCGAAAAAGCAATGCCTGTAGAATTTAGGAAAGCTGCGACCCAATCATTGACCTGTTGAATCCCGCCTTCAAAATGAAATCCAACGCGGCCAACGGCAAACGCGAGGCCCGTTGGAGAAGCTTCGCACCATAGTTCTGATTGAGATGCCTGTTTTAATTCTTTTTGGAATTCAGTTTCTAATTGTGCGACGTCCGTCGTCTTAGAAAAACTAATCTCGGGAAGTTCCTTCTGTCCTTTAATTTCAACCTCTGAGGTGTTGTCAGTAGAAACTGGAGTCGATAGCGGTGATTGCACCACAGGCTGAATAGACGCGCCCTCTCCCAATAACCGCTGTAAAAGTGTTTTGAATTCCAGTTCTTGAAGAAGAGATGTCAGTACATCGTTCTTAGGGGGACGAACTCTAATTATATCTTCAGAAAATTCCACAGGAACATCAGTGACGATGGTGACCAATTTTTGTGAGAGAAACGCCATTTCTTTTTGCGTAGACATGAGTTCTCTCAAACGGTCGTTCTTGATATCGCCTAACTTATCGTAAACGTTTTTTAGAGTTCCAAATTCTCCCAACAATTTTTGTGCGGCTTTGGGGCCCACTCCTCGTACACCGGGCACGTTGTCCGAGGAATCTCCAACCAGTGCTAAATAATCAATAATTTGATCTGGGTTAACACCAAACTTTGCTCTGACCTCATCAGCGCCCATGTAGGCATCTTTAGATGGATCAAAAATTCTAATACCAGGTTCCACCAACTGGGCAAAATCTTTATCTCCACTTACAATAGTGACTTCTTGTCCCTGACTTTTCGCCAGCCGAGATAAAGTCCCGATGAGATCGTCAGCTTCAAAACCGGCTTTTTCAAATGTGGCAATGGAAAGGGCGTCGGCGATTTTTGGAAGATAAGGGAATTGCACCACTAGATCTTTTGGGGCTTCATCTCTGTTAGCTTTATATTCTTTATAAATTTCTTCTCTGAATCCATCCTCGGGATGGTCAAAGCAAAATGCGATAAAGTCTGGTTTATGTTCTTTAAGTAGTTTAATGATGGCTACTAGGAAACCATAAAGCGCATTGGTGGGCATGCCCTGACTATTACTTAACTGTCTAATGGCATAAAACGACCTAAAAAAGATCGAACTCACGTCTACTAAATAAATTTTTTTCATTTTTAATCTATGGCAGGATCAAATTCCCTTGGGGAGATTTCTACTTCTGCCTCCTCGAGGTCCATTAACCACGAAGTGGAAGCACCGGCAACTTCATTTTGTAACGTCGCCAGTAGACGTCCGTAAGCATTGGCTGGGAGATAAATACCGAGCTCCCATTCACTGACAGTTTGCTGCCTACAACCGAGTCTATGGGCAAACTCAGCCTGAGAAAGTCCCAATTTAACCCGCAGATTTTTGATTTTTTCTTTGTCCCAAATCATCATGCCTCTAGGGTAAACAACACCGTTATTTTTGCAATAAAAAACCCCCTAAATACATTAGGGGGTTTCACTCATTTTCTTAAATTAAAAAAATCAGCTATTTCCTTTAACCAGCGAAACGTTGGCGGCTTGAGGACCGCGATCAGTTTCAAGTAGTTCGAATTCTACCGCTGCGCCTTCAGGTAAGGTTTTAAAACCATCCCCTTGAATTGCGGAATAGTGGACAAATACATCTTTGCCACCCTCACGCTCGATGAAACCGAAACCTTTGCTGTCGTTGAACCATTTAACCTTACCTGCTGCCATACTAAATACCCCTCCTAAAAATTATTAATACCTAAATTTAAGTTAAACGAAGCCCCAGAGGCGGTCAAGTGTCTTTTTAAGCCTATTTTTTTTGATTTTTTTAACCTCTGTCATGATCTGAAATGTCTAATTGTCGAAGATAAACTCGAGCTCGTCTTCGCTCATGAGGTCGAGCTTTTCTCTGGCTTCGTGGCCAATAAATTTATCAGAATTCTCAGCTTTTAGGATTTTGGTTTTTAGATCTGAATTCTTCTGACTTACTTCCAAATATCTTTCGTAAATTTTTTTCTTTTCCGTTTTCAAGTTCCAAAGATTAATCAGGCTTCCTTCGGCAAGTAAACTTGCAAACGCAATGGCGATGGCCGCAATACCAATTTTCATCGGATGTTCAAATAAATTTCGTAATCCCCTTAAATAGGCACCCATAACAAAATGGTACATGAAATTAGAAAAACAGGGAAATAAAAAAAGGCCCCTGGAGTACAGGGGCCTAGATAAAATAGCTATAAAGTCTTTAAACAAATTTTAGATAGAAATTGTTGCTTGTAGGTAAACTTCTCCACCGTTATTAACATCAAAGGGAACATAATTATAAGCATGGGCAGCGCGAGTATCATAGAGCTCCCACAACCCAGTAGATAAAGTTAAATTGGGTGAAAGCGTGTAACTGAAATCTAGAGTTGTGGAGATTTGATCGCTCAATGCTCCAGCACGGGTAGACCCGGGTCTAGTATCAGCGTGTTTCACAACATTAATAGTTCCGCTTTCTAGGGTTGCAGAAAATTTCTTAGTAAAGTTGTATCCCGCGTCAACCAAAGAGTAGATTTTGTAGTTGGTCGTCTCTGCCTGCAATCCAGATTTTGATTCAATGACTGAAGTAGTGTTGAACTGTTCCATGTAGTAACGGAAAATTGCGTAAACTTTAAAATCAAATTTTCCTACTGATTTTGCAATACCAGATGTGAGCCAT
>JBBQPV010000248.1:0-4264 GCA_038216925.1 Bdellovibrionia bacterium | reverse complement strand
AGATGGTACTATTGATACCTAATTGTCTAAGTATTTCCATTAGTCATTTTTTCTTTTGGGGTTGGCTCAATTTGCTTGGTTGTAACGGTTAAGAGCCGCGCGGGTCAACTAAATTAAGCATTATCTCTGGGCATGTTTGTTACCCCTTCAAAAATGACGCCTTCATCAATTCTCAGACTGGGAGTTGTTACTGTCCCCTTAATAACTGCGGGAGGGTACGCGACCACTTTTTCTCTCGCATAGACATGCCCTTCCACCGTACCGGAAATAATAACTGTTCCGGCCTCAATTTGCCCCAACACTTCTGCTCCCTCACCAATAACAAGAACATCGTTGGTGAATATCTCACCTTTAAAATAGCCGCCTATTCTTACCGTACCCTCAAATGTCAGTTTTCCCTCAAACCGGGACCCACTGTCGAGGACCGCGTTGATAACGCCGGTTTCTTTGTCTATAGGTAAGACGGGCTTAATGATTTGGAAGTTGGACATTTTAGCTCTTTATTCTGTCAATTATTCGGGTCAAATCTTCGTCGGTGTAAAATCGAATGGCAATGTTGCCCTTACCCGCATTGTAGTTAATGTCTACCTTGGTTCCAAGAGTTTTAGTTAAATCTTCTTGAAGACCCATTATGAGTTGCGCGGTAATATTTACGCTCAAACCCTCTGGCGCAGACTTTCGCTTCTGCGCTGCCTGGATGAGTTTTTCCGCAGCACGCACTGTCAACTTCTCGCAGGTTATTTTTCGGGCTAAGTCTCTTTGTTTTTGGTGATCATTCAGCGCCAGCAAGGCTTTAGCATGGCCCGTACTTATTTCTCCATTAATGAGCATTTGCTTAACCGAGGGCTCCAGGGCCAGGAGACGGAGAGTATTCGCAATGGTTACTCTCTCTTTGCCCACCTTTTGTGCGACTTCCGTCTGGTTAAGATAAAACTCGTCAGCTAGGCGTTGGTAGGCCTCCGCCTCTTCAATGGGGTTCAAATCGTGTCTTTGGAGGTTTTCGATGAGAGCAAGCTCTAAACTTTCCTGATCTTCTACATTTTTAATAATGGCAGGCACGGTATGCAGTCCGGCACTTTGCGCGGCCCTCCATCTTCTTTCTCCCGCAATCAATTCAAATTTATCTTCACCTTTTTTCCGCACTACGATGGGCTGAAGAATTCCTTTTTCTTTTATGCTCAATGTGAGTTCTGCAATTTTTTCAGGAACAAAAGTTTTTCTGGGTTGAAATTCGTTGGGGTGAATTTTTTCTATATCAATTTCCCAAATTCTTTGGCCTTCTGGAATACTCGTTTCCATTGCCATGACACGGGCTTCTGGAGCCGCGCTCGGGGAAAGGTCGCTTTTAAATTCATCCAATAGAGTATCTCCAAGCAAACTTCCTAATCCGCGTCCCAAGGATTTTTTTCCCGACACAGATTCCCTTGAATCAGCCATGGAGACCTCCATTAATTCTGGTTAATAATTCGTCGGCTAATTCTCTGTACTTTTTTGCCCCTATGGATTTTTCGTCATAGTCGAGAATGGATTTGCCGTGACTTGGAGCCTCACTGAGCCTGACATTTCTAGGTATAATAGAATTAAAAACTTTGTCTCCGAAATGTGTTTGGATTTCATTTACCACTTGGTGACTGAGGTTATTCCGGGCATCAAACATTGTGAGCACAATTCCTTCAATCCTTAGGTCCGGATTGAGGCGCTTTTTAATCAGTCCTGCCGTATTGAGTAGCTGGCTCAGACCTTCCAATGCATAATATTCACATTGCAGAGGCACCAAAAATGTATTTGCAGCCGTCAAGGCATTAACGGTGAGTAGTCCTAGAGATGGTGGACAGTCAATAATAACAAATTCATAAAAATCGGATACTCTTCCAATGGCTTCTTTTAATTTATACTCTCGACGCTCTGCATCTACCAGCTCAATCTCTGCTCCAATTAGATCATTATTGGCTACGATGACCGAAAGATTGGGAATATTGGTATTGATGATTGCATCTTGGATGCTCAGTTGGCCAATTAGAACATGATAGATATTCTTATCGTTATGTTCATGTCTTTTGATGCCTAGTCCGCTAGTGGCATTTCCCTGAGGATCCAAGTCAATGAGTAGGCACTTATGGTTATTTTTGGCAAGAGACGCCGCAAGATTAACCGAAGTTGTTGTTTTACCTACTCCACCTTTTTGATTAGCTACGCAAATCACTCTGCTCATATGTTTTTCCCTCTACTTTATGAATATTTAACATAGCCAAGTTAAATGCAAGGACATTGTTCCACGTGGAACAATTTCTTTTAAGATACTCACTGACTATGCCGAAAATATCTTGATGAGTCGTATTTTATTATTTTCATTATTGATTGTTATGGCGGGCTGTACCCGCCCCATGAAAGAGCCTCACTTAGCGGACCCGATCTATTTTTACTACAAGGGGCATTTAGAAGATTCAAGACAAGCCATTGATAAAACTAAAGTTGAAATAGAAAGTACGAATGCACATATTGAGAACACATCCACATTGCCAGGAGAGCGACGAGAGTATTTAGAAACCCTATTTGAACAGAAAAAAAAATTAGAGAAACTCCAAGAGCAAAAACTATTCTACTTTCAAAAATTAACTGAACAGATCAAAAAAGACGCTAGCGAGTATAAAAAAGCTTATGAATCCAAAAAACCATGGCCCAATCCTGATGATTTTAAAGCATTCAATTTAGAAATCGGCCTCAAAGACGGCGCGGGAAAAGAATGGAGCGCTGAAAAGCGGGTAAAAGATCTTTCTCAGAACAAAAAAGAGACGGATCATGAAGAAAAATCAGAGCATCACTGACTTTATAATATATCTGGGAACAGAATCCGCACCCTCTAATAAATACTCTGCAATTTGGTGAGTGTTCCACGTGGAACAATCCACAGGTAGTTCACTTTCCCAAGCTTTTGATTTAAAATGATAAAAAACCGTGCCTTTTTCACAGAACTTTTCAACAATGGCTAATGCTTCTTTTATAGACGTGTATCCACGAGCGATGAATACGTATCTGCCTCTAGGCAAAGATTCCACACGAAGATTCTCCACTTTCACGTTTTTGAGTCCTAAAGTAATGACTGCTGTCTTTAGAAATGCCGCTTTTCTTTGATCAGATTCAACACACCTGACATGGATATGAGGAAACAGAACAGAAAAGACTAACCCGGGGATACCATTCCCTGATCCCAAGTCATAAATTTCAGTAAATTCCCCATCAGCTTCGATAATCTCAGATCCGATAACTCCATCTCCAATGTGAACTTGCTCCACAAAATCCACTGTGCTCCGAGATATGAGATTAATCTTTTCGTTCCACTTCAAAAGGAGGTCCCGAAAAGCCTCGAGCTTAGGAGTAAGCATTTCTAGAGAGCTTTTCTTTAGCTTTAAGTTTCACGATGAGGGCCTGGATGGCCGACGGATTTACCCCGGAGATGCGACTTGCTTGTCCCACAGTTTCTGGCCGTTGGAGATGAAGCTTTTCTTTTTCCTCGTTAGAGAATCCAACCACAGCCTTAAAATCAAAGTCCTCTGGAATCTTATAAAATTCTAATTTTTTTGTTTGTTCAATGATCTCGTTTTGCCGATGGATGTAGCCGGCGTATTTTACCTGAATGGAAACCTTTTCCCCAAGGGCGGAGTCTATAACCGCATCGGGATTAAATCTTTTCAGACTTTCTAAATCCAATTCCGAACGACGTAGCAGCTCCTCTAAATTCATGGGCTTCACTATAGGCGCCGTATTAAGCGAAGAAAGAATGTCCAGGTTTTCTCTGCTGGGTACCACTGAATGAGCCCGCAACTGTGCTCTAAATCTATCAATAGTTTGAGTTTTTTCTAAGTGCTGATCTACCTCTTCGGTGGTAACCAGTCCCAGCCTAGCCCCTTCTCCCAAAAGACGCTCTTCAGTATTATCTTCCCTTAAAACCAGCCTATATTCAGCTCTGGAGGTAAACATTCTATAAGGTTCTTCAGTTCCCCTTGTCACCAAATCATCAATTAATACACCTAGATAAGCTTGATCACGAGTTAAATCTAAAGGTACTTTTTCAAGTATTTTAAGCGCCGCGTTAGATCCTGCCCAAAAGCCTTGTCCTGCCGCCTCTTCATAGCCGCTGGTCCCGTTAACTTGGCCGGCCAAATAGAGCCCGGAAATTTCCTTAGTTTCTAGAGATTTTCTCAGCTGAGTAGAGTGTACAAAATCATATTCCACGGCATATCCCGGCCTCACAATGTTGACATTT
>JBBQPV010000247.1:0-4272 GCA_038216925.1 Bdellovibrionia bacterium | reverse complement strand
GTGTGGTGGCAGAGAGTGAGTTTGAGAAGGAATGGGCTGAAGAGCAAATCAAAATTCAAAGTATTGAAGAGGCGATGGGTCTATTATGACAAACGCCGATTTAGCTAAAAGTGTTATCAAAAGCTTAGAAGGTTTAGGGGTAAGAACCTTCTGTATTTGCCCCGGAGCCAGAAATAGTCCTCTTGTTGAATGTCTAACAAATCAAAAGCAAAACCACACTCTGTTTTTTTTTGACGAGAGATCTGCGGGGTTTTTTGCGGCTGGGAGAATAAGAAGCTCCGGCTCTCCAGTAGCTGTTATTACGACTTCTGGTACTGCCGTAGGTGAACTATTGCCCGCCGTGATGGAAGCGTTCTACAGCGGCTTACCGTTAATTCTTGTTACTGCAGATAGACCTAAGAGATTTCGTGGAACCGGTGCTCCCCAAAGTGCAGAGCAAGAAGGAATATTTGGGGTTTATGTTCAGAAATCCGTAGATCTGTCTGTAGGTTCTGAAAGCCTTGCATTCAGCTGGGATTCCCAAGTTCCGCTACAAATAAACATTTGCTTTGATGAACCTCTTATTGACCAACACTCCGGCAAAAGTCTGACCGTGGATATTGTGAAGTTAATTAATCCCACCCAGAAAGAGAGCGGGAAAGAGTTTGAAGAATTTTTAAAAAATCACAAATTCCCATTGTTTTTAATCAGTGGTCTCACAAAATCCGAAAGTCATTTAGTTTCAAAATTTTTAGATTCCACCAAGTTTCTTTTTTATGCAGAAGGTCCTTCTCAATTAAGAGAGCTGCCACAGCTAGAAAGTTCCCAGTTATTTAATCTAGATAAAATACATGAAAGATCTGTAACGTATGGTTACCCAATTGACTGCGTTATTAGAATTGGTGACGTTCCAACCCATCGACTGTGGAGAGATTTAGAATCCAAAACCAAATGGCCAGTTTTTTCTTTGAGCCCAAAAAAGTTTTCTGGGTTGCCTAATTCACGATTCCACCAAATAGACTTTGAGGTAATTTTTAAACAGGTCACAATTCACCAATACGATTCTCAGAAATACAATTTATTAAAATCTGAAGATGAAAGTAGACTGAAAAATATCAGAACTTTGTTGAAAGTGGAAAGTCAGTCTGAGCCTGGAATTTTTAATCAAATATCGAGCTTGGTTGAACAAAACCAATTTGTATACTTAGGGAATAGTTTGCCAATCAGGGAGTGGGATTTGGCCGCAGGATACGATTATAAAAATTTGACATGTTACGGCAGTCGTGGCCTTAACGGAATTGACGGTCAACTATCTTATTTTTTTGGAAGTTTGGTACCCGGCAAAAGTTCTCTGGCAATCATTGGAGATCTGACGGCACTTTACGATTTGCAAGCACCATGGATATTAAAACAACTTTCCCAAAGTGATTTCAAAATCATCATTATTAATAATGGTGGTGGAAAAATATTTCAGCGTATGTACGAGAAAAAAGAATATTTAAATTCCCACAATTTAAAGTTTAAGGGTTGGGCAGAAATGTTTGGACTGACATACACGTGTATTGATGGTGAAGGGATCGAAAATATAAACACTGCCGTAACGGAAATTATTCCTTCTGCAAGCTCAACGGAAAGATTTTGGGAACAGTACGATAGATTATGAAAAAATTATTTTGCGTTTCTGGATTTCTGAGCACGCCCTCAACATGGGAATTCTTAAATAAATTTAATTTTGTTGTCTGCCCTCATTCGCCAGAGGACTTTATTAAAAAGAAATTATCAGAGGTTTTCACGGCGGAAGGTGCTGATGTCCTTGTGGGTTATTCATTGGGTGGGCGTCTGTGTTTAAGGGCTTTAGCAGATGGCTCTTGCAGACCTTTAGCAGCGATCATCATTTCCGCTAACCCTGGATTGACATCTGATGATGAAAGAAGGAGAAGGTTAGCAACAGATCAAGAATGGGCCAATGACTTTCGTACAGAACCTTGGGAAGAGTTGCTGGCTGCGTGGGACCGGCAAACGGTTTTTGGCGGGAGAATTTGCAGATATGACCGTTTTGAGAAGGATTTTGATCGGGAATCCCTGGCGCAAATTTTGGATGGATTTTCTTTAGGGCGACAGCCGGATTTACGAAGTCAATTAGAGAAACTTGAGATTCCCATTTTGTTTATTGCTGGGGAAGACGACGGGAGATATTCCCGACTTGCAAAGGAAATGACCAGGATAAATCCGAAGTTTAAACATTGGATTGCGCCCAACAGCGGTCACCGAGTTCCATGGGAAGTTGATGAAAAAATATTGGTTTCTGAAATGAAAAAGTTTTTAGAGGAGCTAGAATGAATCAATGGATTGCAGTTAAGAAATACGAAGATATTAAATTCGAAAAAACCGAAGACGGGGTGGGTAAAGTCACAATCAATCGCCCTGAAGTGCGGAATGCCTTCCGCCCTCAAACTGTAAATGAAATGTTAGATGCATTTAAAATATGCAGAGATGATCCCACTATTGGCGTGGTCATCTTGACAGGTGAAGGTAAAGACGCGTTTTGTTCTGGCGGTGATCAAAGGGCCAGAGGAAAAGGCGGTTACGTTGGACAAGACGGTGTAGCCAGACTCAATGTTCTTGATTTACAAAAGCAGATTCGTTCACTGCCCATTCCTGTGATTGCCATGGTGGCGGGATACGCTATTGGTGGGGGGCACGTGCTTCACGTGGTTTGCGATTTGTCTATCGCCGCCGACAACGCAAAGTTTGGGCAAACCGGTCCAAAAGTGGGATCTTTTGACGGTGGACTGGGAAGCAGTTACCTATCAAGAATAGTAGGTCAAAAAAAGGCTCGAGAAATTTGGTATCTATGCAGGCAGTATGACGCAAATCAAGCATTGGAAATGGGTCTTGTTAATAAAGTGGTTCCCTATGCAAACTTGGAAGAGGAGACTCTCAAATGGTGCAGAGAAATTTTAGACCAGTCCCCCCTGGCCATTCGTTGCTTGAAAGCGGCTATGAATGCTGACTGCGATGGGCAAATAGGACTTTTGGATTTAGCCGGAAACGCAACCCTTCTTTACTACATGAGCGAGGAAGCCGCGGAAGGTAAGCAGGCATTTTTAGAAAAGAGAAAACCGAACTTTAGAAAATTTGGACGTTTACCTTAGGAGAAACTTTGGCCATCATCCATTACGTCAAGGCCGCGCGGCCGAAGACACTGACAGCTTCTTGGATTCCAGTTTTGGTTGGGACAGTTTTAGCCTTCAAGCAATCTGGGTTATTTAATTTAGTGGTTTTTATTTGCGCGCTCCTCAGTAGCTTATTCATCCAGGTAGCAACAAATTATATAAATGACGCCATTGATTTTAAAAAAGGTGCCGATTCTACAGGAAGAATTGGACCTGAGCGAATGACCCACGGCGGATTTGTAGATTATAAGGAAATGATGGGCTTGGGACTCCTCTCTTTACTGGTAGCCGGAATTTTTGGTGTACCCGTCATTGTTGCCGGAGGGTATCCCATTATTTTAATTGGGATAACTTCTTTAGTGTTGGCCTATGCCTATACCGGTGGACCATTCCCACTTGCCTATTTGGGTCTTGGAGATATTTTTGTGTATTTCTTCTTTGGCTTAGTGGCCGTAGGCGGAAGTGATTATGTCCAGGTCCTAAAAATTTCTCCCCAAATTTTTGTTGCTGGTTCACAAATTGGCTTACTAGCTGTGGCTCTCATTGCTATTAATAATTTCAGAGATGCCCGCGAGGATGTAAAAGTTGGAAAAAAAACTTTAGCGGTGAGATTTGGTTCTAAGTTTTCCCGAATTGAAATTACCGTGGCATCCTTTCTGCCTTACGTTATTGGGATTCTTTATTGTAAATACTTTTGGGCAACCTACCTTCCTATTATTGGAATAATATTGCCTATTTTTATTACTTATAAGGTGTGGAAGACTGAAGTTAGCACAGATTATAATAAGTACTTGTCTCTGGCAGGACTGCACCACATGATATTCGGAATATTACTGGTCATAGGAATTGTTATTTCGTGAAACTATGGACTCATCCATATTTTTTGATGGATGGCAAATCCCGACATCCCGGCATGTTATTTAAGTTTGAATTTTATGAAAACGTGACCGGATATAGCTCTCTTCATCCCTGGCCGGAACTTGGTGACAAGACTTTAGAGATAGAGCTTAAGGCCCTCATGAACGCGGAAGTTACCCCGGCATTTTTCCGAACAATGAATTATGCGCAAATTGACGCTGAATCAAGATTTGAGGGCCGAAATCTCTTTGAAGGTCTA
>JBBQPV010000246.1:0-4298 GCA_038216925.1 Bdellovibrionia bacterium | reverse complement strand
TTGGTAAAGCAGAGATTCAGAAGTAGTATTGAGAATGTGGTAGTGCAGAATTTAGAGAGATGGAATACTCAAAAAATTGTAGAAGACTCGGGAGTTTTAAAGCAAAAAGGTCGGGAAAGAATTATTGTAAATATTCTTGAGCGAGGAGCAAAGGGGGAGGAGTTCTTAATCGATTCATCCTCTCTTCTCGATGTCAGTGAAGTGCGTAAGCGCATGGCTAGTCAAACTGTGTATTTAGGATTTACTAAACCTGGAGACGTGGTTCAACTTTCCGATTTGGTAAGAAGCATGATTGTTCCCAACCTCACTTTAAATAAGCAGGAAACTGAACTTAGAAAAGACAAAGCTCGGGACGCTGTTAATCCTACGGTAGTTCAAGTTAAAAAAGGGCAAGCTGTTGTAAGAGAAGGCGCTCCTATCCAAAAGATACAGGTTCAAATACTAGACGAATTAAAGAAGCTGCAAGCGACTAGACACCAAGATTTTATTTCTCTTATCACTGGTGTGTTTTTTATGATTCTCCTTCTTTGTTACGCGAGCTTTTTTAAAAGGTTTTCAACAAAGCTCACCGTCAGCATGAAAGACGTTGCCGCAATGGGAAGTATTTTATTTACAGTCCTGATTATCACTAAGTCCATTTTGTACGTTGCAAACACGGCGCTGATAGAAAAGTTCACCCACGTTCCGCCGTCATTTTACGCTTATCTGATTCCGGTCAGTGCCGGGTCCATGATGGTGGGCCTTCTTCTTCCTTACGGTGAAGTTGTTTGGCTTTTTGCCATTTTTAGTTCCGTGGTCATTGGGCTCTTACTGGATAGAAACTTGAGCTTTATGGTTGTTACTTTTACATCCAGCATTGTTGCGGCTCGTGGTGTTCATGGTTGTAAAAAGCGGGAAGACCTTTATTGGGCGGGACTTAAAACGGGAATCGTAAATGCCGCCTTGATTTTTTGCGTGACACTTATTAATCGTCCAAATCCACAGCTATTGAGGCTAGAGTTGTTATGGAATACACCAGCGGGATTTTTTAGCGGGCTCATTGCAAGTTTTGTGGCCCTCACGCTGATCCCGTTATGGGAGACTCTATTTATTTATACCACAGACGTAAAATTATTAGAGTTAAGTAATTTAAATCACCCACTCTTAAAAGAAATGATTGTGAAAGCTCCTGGAACCTATCATCACAGTTTGGTGGTGGGCAGTATGTGTGAAGCGGCCAGTGAGGAAATTGGAGCAAATCCGCTTCTTGCAAAAGTTTGCGCTTATTATCACGATATAGGAAAGACCAACCACGCTCAGTATTTCATTGAAAATCAACGCCAGGGTGAAAATCGCCATGACCAAATAAGTCCCGGGATGAGTAAAACTGTTTTAGTGGCCCACGTAAAAGACGGCGTAGAGATGGGGATCAAATATAAACTTGGAAAACCAATCACAGATGTTATTGAACAACATCATGGGACTACTTTAATTAGCTTTTTTTATCATAAGGCAAAAGAGAAAGAAAACGTCAACATGCATGAAATCACGGAGGATGAGTACCGGTATCCAGGTCCCAAGCCTCAATTTAGAGAAGCTGCACTATGTATGTTGGGGGACAGCATTGAAGCCGCTGCCCGATCTCTTGACGAGCCCACACCGGCGCGTCTACAAAATATTGTGAGGAATATAACCCAAAAGAAATTTTTGGATGGTCAACTTGATGAGTGTAATTTGACTTTAAAGGATCTCTCTTTAATTGAAGAAGCGTTTGCAAGAACCCTCCTTGGAATCTATCATCACCGTATTGACTATCCCTCTTCGGGAACCAAATTATAAGTGAAGGTCTTTTTTTTAAACTACACAAAGACTAAAATTTCCAAACCTCACGTAATGAAAGTTATAAAAATACTTCATCGTTATTTTGCCAAGAACCGAGTTTTAAGTTCAAAACTTTCTAAAATCAAAGGCATCGAAGATATCAGCATAGTGTTCGTTAAGCCGGCCCAATCAAAAATGCTCAATAAAAAGTTTAGAAGAAAAAACTATGCGACCGACGTCTTAAGTTTTGCTCCCCGGGAAGATGGTGCGGGGCTAGGAGAGCTGGTTTTATGCGTGGACGTGTTAAAACGTCAGGCCAAAGATCAGGGGCATAGCTTCCAAAATGAGGTGGACATCATGATGATCCACGGTTTTTTACATTTATTAGGCTTTGATCACGAAAAGAGCTTGAAAGAAGAACAAAGAATGATGAAAATCCAAAACATACTTATTAATAAAATGTTTTGAGGGACCTATGCCAATATCTACAGAATCCTATGACGTTAAAAACCAAGTTGAAAAATTAAAGACCAGAGTTTCTGATCTACGAGGTTATCTTTGACGTCGAAAAGAAAAGAGCCCGACTTTCAGAGATAACTGAACTCTCAGAAAAACCTGAAATCTGGAATAACCAAAAAGAATTGCAGAAACTTCAAAAAGAACGGGCTCAACTGGCTAAAGCAGTGGATGAGTTTGATGACTTGTCTCGGACTTCAGAGGATGCCACCGTTCTCTTGGAACTCGCTTTGGAGGGCGCCGATGAGGCAAGCTTCAACGAAGTGAAAACCCTATTAGCAAAAGCGGCCAAATTGTCCGACAGTTTGGAACTAAAGAAAATGTTAGGCGGAGAAGCTGATCTCAACAGTGCCTACCTCACTATTAATTCCGGCGCTGGGGGCACAGAGTCTTGTGACTGGGCAGGTATTCTTATGCGCATGTACACTCGCTGGGGTGAACACCACGGATACAAAGTTGAGCTACTAGATATTACTCCTGGTGAAGTGGCGGGGATAAAGTCCTGCACCATGAGTTTTGAAGGGGATTATGCATTTGGTTACCTCAAGGCTGAAAGTGGCGTGCACCGGTTGGTGCGTATCAGCCCGTTTGATTCCAATGCTCGTCGCCACACAAGTTTTGCGTCTATCTTTTCATACCCAGAGGTTGAGGATGATGTTGAAATTGAAATCAGAACGGAAGACCTAAAAATAGACACTTTTAGAGCTGGCGGTGCTGGCGGTCAGCACGTCAATAAAACAGAATCTGCAGTGAGAATAACCCATCTTCCCACAGGAATTATTGTTCAATGTCAAAATCAGCGCAGTCAGCATTCCAATAAAGACAAAGCGATGAAAATGTTGAAGGCCAAAATGTTCGAAAAGGCTTTAGAAGAAAAAAATAAAGAACGGGATAAAATGAACTCGGTGAAAAAAGCTGTTGAATGGGGTTCCCAAATCAGAAGTTACGTGATGCAGCCCTATCAATTGGTTAAAGATCATCGCACAGATTTTGAAGTAGGGGATGTAGCTGCGGTCATGGACGGAGAAATAGATAATTTTATTTATGCATTTCTCAGGACACAAACTAATGTTTGAGCTTTGGCTCACATTGAGACTTCTTAAAGAGGGTCGTGAAAAGTTTTTGAATCCCGTGTCATGGCTTGCACTAATCGGAATGTCCCTGGGCGTTGCGGTTCTCGTTGTTGTTATGTCAGTGGTCAGTGGTTTCCAGTCCACTCTTCAAAATGCGGTGATGGATGTCACCGGGCATTTACTTATCATTCGCCGAGGAGAACCTTTAGAAAACTTAGAAAAATTCATGCCCCGATTAAAAAAAGTAGCCCCTGACATCATCGCGGCTACCCCGTTTGTCCATGTGGAAGGGATGATTGCCCACAAAGGAAAAGTAGCTGGAATTGTAGTGCAGGGATTGGACCCTGCCACCAGTGATAAAACTTTAAACTTAAAAGGAAGACTTGTTGAAGGGGTTTACAAATTAGGAACGGGGAATGAGGCCATACCTCCCATCCTTATCGGTCGGGGCCTAAGAGACAAAATGGGAATCATCTTGAATGACCAAATCAGTATTGTGCTTCCAAAGAATAGCCCAACTACAAAATCGACGGGCTTTATTCCCCAAGTAAAGAAATTTGTGGTGGTTGGTGTTATTGATTTAGGTATGTATGAGTTTGACTCTCGGTTTTTACTGACCTCTTCTCGTGCTGCGCAAAAACTTGCCGGCATTGGTCCGTTTTTCACAGGCTTAAGAATAAAAATATCTGACCCGTCAAAGGCGACCCAGGCCAGTTTGAATTTGTCTACAGAGCTGGGAATGGGGTATTTGGTGAGGGACTGGATGGAGGCACATCATAACTTGTTTGAAGCTATTAAATTGGAAAAGACAGTCATTTTCTTAGTGCTACTTTTTATGACCATTGCCGCCTGCTTTAATATTTCCAGTACACTTTTTATTTCTGTGCTGAGACGGACCCATGATATCGC
>JBBQPV010000245.1:0-4300 GCA_038216925.1 Bdellovibrionia bacterium | reverse complement strand
ATTCCAAAGCCACTTTTGTATTACAGAAATCATCAAGGCTCGGTAACGGAAAAATATCGTTCCATTCAACTTGAAAACAGCTATGACGTGTTTTTAAAATATTATCCACACGTTAGTGTGACAAAAGATGAATTTCAGACCCTCATTGGCGTGAAGGCCCCCTCCCTATCATTGAAAAAGCGGTTTCAACTCACAAAGAAGATATTGAATTGCCCCATACCGTTTTCTTTAGTCAAATATTCCCTTATTAAAGCGGTGAAGGAAAAATTCTTATGACTATTTCCAAGAAATATCAATGGGCTGAAATCTGGCTGATTATTTACGCCATAGCTATTGTGCTTTTGCCACCTTTAAGAGCATTTGGAAAAAGCTTCTACGCCGCAGAAATATTGCTTACTCCGCTGATAATGGTATTTTTTAAAAATCTAATTCTAAAAAAAGTAGGACGCCCACCTAAAGAACTCATAGCTGTTGGAATTGCCCTAACTTGCGCTTTTTTTGTGGGAATGGGACGGGACAATTTTGCCACATCTATAGTCAAGTATTGGACATTCACCGAAGATCACTTTAGTTTCAGTAAAGATATTATTCGCTATTTTAGATTTCTACTTATTCTCTCCACGCCATGGATAATCTCACAAACCTTTCCAACGGAGCACAGAGGGAATTACAGCGAGCTTTTTTTAAAAACCTTGAAATATAGTCTTGTTGCGTCCGTATGCGTCGCCATCGTGGAAAAGTTTGGACTCATTAATCTTCGAGCGCTCTACCACCCAGATCCCTACGCATATTTTTGGGAAGGCCGCAGTTACGCCACATTTTCTTCCCCTCTTGAGTCCGGCATGTTTTTTATGGCCATGGGCATTCAAACTCTGAGCTCTATTAAAAGTAGAAGAAAACTTACAGATGTTATCATCGGCTTAGTTTTACTTTTGGGATTCGTTATGTCAAAGGGCGGTACAGCCCTAGTTGCAGGATTGGTAGCCGTCATTTACCTTGCATTTATAAGGCTTAACTCAAAAAACCGAGGGATTGTCATCGGTGGACTTGTCACATCTTGCATCGTGTTTATCCTTTTCCTGCCTCAGCAATACATTGCTGCAAAATCCGGTAATGTTCTTTATAGGACCATGGCTTGGCGAGCATGGATCATGAGCCTTCCAGAACACCCCCATTTTGCTGCGGTGGGTATGGGATTCACTAATATGGTGTCCGATAACAGCTTTTTTCTTTTTGTACTCATTGGCGGCCTCCTACTCCTTATTCCGGTGCTCCTGTGGCTGAACAAACTCAGAAAGCTTATTCCAATGCCCTGTTATCCGTTTTTTATAGTATGGGTTGTATCTTGGTTAGCTCTGGACACCATCGCATACTGGGGAATAGGAAGGGCTGCCTGGCTTCTTTTAGGACTGTTTTGGGTTGACTACAACACAAGTAATAGACTTAACATGACCCATGTTCAAACAGTACATAGCCCATGAAAGTAAATCCGATGAAATCGGATATGTGGAAGAAGTTTGGTCTGAAAAATGGCAAGAAAAAGACTTTGACACTGACTTACAATTCTTAGAAACCAATGAATACTTTAATATTTTAAAAAAACTTCTTCCCAACGGTGCACGCATCCTGGAAGGCGGATGTGGTCAAGGGCAATGGGTGCGTCTCTTTACAAGTAAAGGATATAATATCACCGGCGTAGATATTAGTAAGAATACTGTTCTAGAATTCAAAAAACGGTATCCGGACTATGATGTAAGACAGGGTGACGTTTTCAAATTGGATTTTCCTGACGATACATTTGACGCATATTTTTCCTTTGGAGTTATAGAACATTTTGAGGCTGGTCCAGCACCGATAATAGCAGAGGCTTTTAGAGTCTTAAAACCCGGTGGATTACTCTGCGTTTCCGTTCCCTACTTAAATAAGCAAAAACACAAAAATCTTGGCTTTAAAGGAGACAACAAAAATGACTTCATGAAGGAACAAGACATACGTTTTTATCAATATATTATGGATAAAAAAGAACTTCAAAGAGCTGTCGAACAAAAAGGCTTTCAAGTTATGAAAATTTATCCTACTGACGTTGGGCATACTTTAAAAACAAAGTCGTCCCTGGCATCAGGTATTGCGTCTTCAACAAAAAACGGAAATAGGTTGGTAAAAATGTTACGTCCGATTTTAAGAAAGGCCTGGCATCTCTATGTGAAAACCCGTCCAAAGGACAAGTTTGCTCATATGATTTTTGCTATTTGCCGCGCCACCAAGTCATGAATCCTAATCTTTGCTCCGTGATTATTCCCGCTCGAAATGAATCAGAGAACCTCCCTGTCACAATCACGGCTTTAGCCAGCGCACTCACTGAGAACAAGATTCAATACGAAATCATTGTGGTCAACGATGTAGACGGTGACGGCGATCCTAAAACCCGACAAGTCATGAATGAACTCAAAGAAAAGTTCCAACAAATCGTGTATCTCCCAAATGAAAAAGCCAACCACGGATTTGGGCGAGCCATACAGTTGGGCTTAAACACTTTCACAGGCGCTAGCGCTTCCATTTTTATGGCTGATGGTTCGGACAGTCCTCAAGACCTCGTCAACCATTTCAAAAAAATCCAAGAAGGGTATGACTGCGTCTTTGGGAGCAGATTCATGAAGGGTGGAAAAATTGTAGATTATCCAAAAAACAAACTTCTGGTTAATCGCATAGCGAACACTTTCTTGGCCGTCCTCTTTTTCACCCCTTACGGAGATTTCACTAATGCCTTTAAGACCTATTCCAGACGCGCCGTTGAAGGAATTAGACCTTTCCTATCCCCCCATTTTAGTATCACTATTGAATTGCCTCTAAAAGCAGTGGCGCGGGGTTATAGCTATGTTATTATTCCCAATAGTTGGTATGGGAAAAAGAGCCGCATATCTAATTTGAGGATGGCTCGCATGGCTTCACGCTATTTATACATAGCGCTGGTGATTTTTTTGGAAAGGCTTTTGGTGTCCTCTGATTACAGGAAAAAATAGCAAACCTTCAATGCTCATCACCGGGGGAACCGGATTTGTAGGATCTAGCCTTGCTACATTTTTTCAAACTGATTTCAACGTCACCGTTGGCAGCAGAAAAGAATCCGCTAAAAAAAGTTCAATTCAGTGGAACCAGCTGGACGTCTCTGACAAAAATAATTGCATCACCCTCCTGAAAGAATTGAAACCGCGATTTGTCATTCATTGCGCGGGAAATAAAGACGTAAGATCCTGCGAGAAAAATCCACAGGCGGCAAGACTGACTAATGCCGTAGGTACCTCTAATATTGCTGAAGCTTGCAAACTTACCCAAGCTAAAATGATTTATATTTCAACGGATCTGGTTTTTTCCTCAGACAATGGCCAATATAAGGAAACTGAAATACCCCATTCCCCATTAGTTTATGGCCAAACAAAATATGAGGGAGAAATCCTAGCCTCAGAAATTCTTCCAGGTCTTGCCATTTGTCGTTCGGCAGGAATTTATGGAAGTGAGTCCCCCCTCCTCCATTGGTTCACAGATAAAATAAAATCCGGCGAGGATGTTGAGTGTTTCACCGATATTTTTAATACGCCTACTCTGGTGGATAATTTAGGAGAAATGATTCAAGCCATAATAGATAAAAACCTGACGGGCATATTTCATACCGTTGGATCTGAAAGGGTCAATCGATTCAACTTTTTTAATACCTTTGCGGAAATCAACGGCCTTGATACAAGAAAAATAAAACCGTCCACAGTGGGTGAGAAGAAAAACGAGATGTTACTTCGCCCAGATAGTTCTCTAGACAATAAATGGACCGTTAAGACCCTAGGTGTAAAATCCAATAATCTTGCAGAGGGTTTCACAAGATTAAAATCCCAAGGACGGCCATAATAACATGTCCATTTGGTCAATTATCTATCTCACCATTTTTATGCTCGCTGCTATCGGGTTTCGCTGGGTGCGATGGCACTTCATGCTTCGTAGGTGGGGAACCAGACTAAAAACAAGACAAAGTATCCTTCTTTTTATGGGAACCCTTCCACTGAATTTCACTCCCTTGGGTATAGGAGAACTGTTCAGAAATCTTGTTCTTGTACGGAAGGATTTAACCACCTTTTGGGGCGCTCTGATGTACTGGGCCATAGATAGAGGTTTAGACATTGTAGCCGGAGCGCTGATCATGGCACTTCAACTGGAAAATGCATTTAGTTTACTCACCGGCCTCATCACGGGACTTCTGGTTTTTTATTCTGCCTCACTCTTATCCATTAGAAAAAATACTTCTTCCGTGGAC
>JBBQPV010000244.1:0-4302 GCA_038216925.1 Bdellovibrionia bacterium | reverse complement strand
AGGTGAGGTTTATACCTTTCTAAAGTTTTCCAAGGATCATAGAGGTGCTCAAGAACATCCGCAAAAACTATGCAATCAAAGAAAGCATTTTCAAACGTCAGCTCAACGGTTTGGATGTTTCCAACTATCACTGTTTTTAATATAGACTTGGCTTTTTCTGCCGCCTCACCATTGAGCTCGATACCTGAGACTTGAGCCGGAAAATCACGCCAATTCTCTCCACTGCCGCAACCCACATCCAAAATATTCTTGCAAGTGTTGGGCACCATAGCCACTAAATCGGTGCGCCTTCCTGCAAAGTATTCCTGAGATTTCTGAAACTTAGACATCCTTGATATTAATTCCTATTACTTTGCCGTTGTCACTACTTTTGCGTCTACGGTGTCAGCTGCTTTAACGGCAATTAGTCTTAGGCGGAGGAGTTCATTAATCTTTGCTACTGTGAAATTTATTTGTTTATCATATGCGGCGACGTAGTAGTCGTAGTGATATGAGGATTTCATATAGTTATAGGTACTTGTTAGACCTTCAATGTCTTTCCCATTGAGCCATTTCTTGGTGAGTTCAGGAAATAAAAACTCATTAACTTTCCAAATGGCTACAGTCTGAGCCGCTGATTCTAAATTTATTTGCAAATCTTTTTCGTGGCGTGAAATCTCATTTTGAATTTGGTCTACTTCGGTTTGAGTGGTTTGAGGATCCGTTTTCATTCTAGCCAACTTATCTTTTAGCAGTAGGACCACTGTCTCATGGCTGGCCGCAAAGGACTGGAAACCAGCAATTCGAAAGGCCATGTCTCCGGGAAAAAACACTTGGGAATTCCAATACAGGGAACGCCCACCGGCTTGGTTGGCTGGCAGTATTCCAGCTTCTTGCGTATTAAGGTTTACGGATAATTTAAGAAGATTTTCATAATCAGATTGTTCTTGATTTATAATGCTCTCCACTGGCCGAGCAAATTCTTTTACTGGTGCAAGTTTGAAATTTATTTCATTTTCAGCTTGCTGGGGAGATTGGGTATTAACCGTGGCCAGGTTTACCTTCTTAATTTCAGCGGCAAATTGACGCACTTGATTTTGTTGAGTGGTGATGGTGCTCATATCTACCATCTTGTACTGAATCCAGTTTGTAGCAGGTGTAAAATGCCGGATACCGATTTGCTCAACTTTTTGCAAGACAACGTTTTGAGGAGAGGCAGTGTAACGATTAATATAATTGGGGATAAAATTAGAAATAGTCGCGCCCGCAATAACAACCCCTACGATTCCAAGCCCCCACTTTGCTGAAAGCATAGGATAGATTATAAAAGGGGATTCAAAATACTTATAAAGTTTCTTTTCAAATGGAGAAAGAGTTGTGTATCCCGACGAAATGAAACGCTCTTTTAATTCCACTTCAAAAAGCGTCTTAAAAGTGTGGTGCTTAGCAATAAGCCGCTGCATTTCCGTTTTCTTTTTATAAAACTCAATGGTTTTTGTGGCAAATTCTTTGAATTCTGCAGTGCCCGTCATTCCGTCCGCAGCTTTGTTCCGTCTTAGGGTCAGGAGTCGCAGAAACTCCGTACGGAAAGGTTTAAATTCCTGCTCACTGAGATAATCTGCTTTTGTTCCACTATTATAAATTTCAATAACATCGTCAGTAGTTTCTCTGGTTTTTTGTGCACGCTCTTTAGCGGCTGCTTTTTCCGCTTGAGCACGTGCATCCATTTCATCTAGTAACACAGGAAAATAATCGATAATTCGAGCATCCAGGGCCGAGGGGCCACTGGCAGGGTAAAGTTCATTCAGTGCACGGCGAGTTGTATAGTAAGAAGCGTTGGAACCAAAACGCACTAACTTACCTCGATACCAGCCTTTGAATTTTTGTCCCCAGGTAAGCGTGTTCATTGCTTCTGCGCAAGAATCCACGGCCTGAGCGTTGGGAGAAACGGCAGTAAATGAAAAAATCACTGTCAAAATGAGTACTAGTATTTTCTGGTTCACGAGTTATACGCCCTACGTTTAATTTCCACACTAAATAGAAAAGCAACTGGTGTACCAGTTTCCAGGAGAACACACACTGGCGCATGTTTCAGATATCACTACAAATTTCATAGATTACTTGGAGTACATAAAAATTACACTGCGTTAAAGGAGAAGTCAGAGGGCCGCAATTTGTCTAAGTTTTTATTCCATCTGGAATTAAAAAATGATCAGCAATTTCAAAAAGTCCATGAACTAAAACAGCTAAAACTGCCGATGGAATAGCCCCTTGCAAAATTAAATTTGTGTCATTCAGGGCAAGTCCTGTGACGATGATTGCGCCGTATCCTCCGGCTCCTATGAAAGCGGCAAGGGTAGCAGTACCAACATTGATCACCGCAGAGAGTTTAATTCCTGACAATATGGACGGAGAGGCAAGAGGGATTTCTATTAGTCTTAGTCTGTCCCAACGAGAGAGACCTAAGGTTTGAGCGGACTCTAGTAATCTGAAATCAATAGCCATCAAACCGAGATATGTGTTTCTCACGATAGGTAAAAGTGCGTACAGAAATAACGCAACCACAGCGGGCAAATATCCAATACCAAAAAGTGGAATCAAAAAACAAAGAAGTGCGAGAGAGGGGATGGTTTGGAGAAGTCCGCTTAAAAGCAGAACTACTTGTGCAAGGTGCCGATTTTTTGAGGCCAATATACCCAAAGGTACGCCGAAGAGAATGGCAACAAAAAGGGAAATGAACACTAAAGCCAAGTGTTCTTTGGTTCTCTTGATAAACATAGGAAGAAAAGTGGATTTTTTACTCTGATCTTTATTGAGGTAAAAGCGAGCCGCTTTTTCAAAGCTCCAATTATCTAGTTCTACTTTTGCATTGAGTTCCACCATTTTTTGCTCGTTGATTTGATTTTCTAAATTCTCCAATGCGGCCATTGTTTTTGGAAATTTAGTCAGTAGCTCTTTTCTATAGAGAAGGACTGCTAAATATTTGGGAAAAAAGTCCCTATCATCTTTAAGAAGTTCAAGATTGTATTTTTGGATTTTGGCATCGGTGGAATAAACCTCCACAAGGTCAATTTTATTTTCCGCCAGGGATTGATAGGCTAGGCTGTGTTCCATTCCAGCGTAATTGGTGAAAACGTAGCCGTAGTGTTTAACCATACTGTCAAATCCATCGCTTCGTTTTAAAAATTCATGGGTAAAACCCGCTCTGATTCCTGGATATTTTTTGAGATCACTCATGGTTTTTATATTCTGCTGATTGGATAAGTCTTTTCTCACCGCCAGGGCGTAGGTGTCATTAAATCCCAGACTGTCGCTGATTTTCAATCCAAGGGGGACTAAGGCTAGTCCAATTTCTGATAAACTTTGTAACTTTGGGTTTTTAAGGATGGCTTCAGAAATCGTCCCCGTGTATTCGGGATAAATATCAATCTGTCCGGACTTTAATGATTCAAAAATAATTCCTGTAGCGCCCAAACCTAAACGCCTTTGCACATCTGCCTCTCCGGCGTCTTCTATGATCTGCGCAATAATTTCCGATAAGATGTAACTTTCTGTAAAAGTTTTTGAACCTACTGTAATGACCGGCTTTGCCCAAAGTGCGGATGTGGAAAGCAAAATCATCGTGATCAGAAAATATTTCATAAAAGCGCCTTCAATAGTTCCGGTGGAGGAACTTGAGCTTTGATGAACCTGGTGACAAATTCACTGGACGGATTTTTCAAAAAAGATTCAAAGTTTCCGTGCTGCATAAGAACGCCATCATGAAATAGAGAAATCGTGTGTCCAAAGCTTGCCCCTTCGCCAACGTCATGGGTCACAAGAACAACGGTGGGCCTCACGTGGTCAAAAATACGGATCAGTTCTCGCTGAAGTTCTGAGCGGACAATGGGATCTAGTGCACCAAGAGGTTCGTCTAGTAGAATAACTGGCGGCTTGAGCATAAGTGCTCTCATTAACGCTACTCTTTGCCGCTGCCCACCACTTAGTTCTTTTGGAAAGCGATCCAAAAAGGCCTCTTCCAATCGCACTAATTGAGCAAGTTCATTCACTCTGTCCGTGATTTTATTGTCAGACCACTTTTGAGTTCGTGCAGCCAAAGATACGTTTTCTCGGGCAGTAAGGTGTGGAAACAGGCCGCCTTCTTGGATGACATATCCAATTTTGGAAGCCATTTGAAGTTGTGCTTTGGGTGAAACTAGTTCGCCCCCAATAGTGATTTGGCCAGTGGTGGCCTCGGTGAGACCGCAGATAAGCCTGAGCAAAGTTGATTTGCCGCTGCCGCTGGACCCCAAAAGAACGTGGGTTTGTCCCTGGGCTAAATCA
>JBBQPV010000243.1:0-4311 GCA_038216925.1 Bdellovibrionia bacterium | reverse complement strand
GGTTTTGTAATTGGCGAATTGCTCTATAAATTTTTCCTCCTCATCGAGTCAAAACTTTACAGATCTTTTGGCGTTTGGTTTCCCCAAATCCCCGTGCTATTTCTTTCGAAAAGTGGGGATGGGTTTATGAATTCTAAAATTACGCTGTCGATAATCTTTATTTATATTTCTCTCGCACTTAGTGCAATTGCTGGAGCGTCTCCTCCTCTTGCCTTTGACGTCAATGATGTGAGCTTCCTTCTCCCGTTATCGAAAGCGGGGCCCTACCCATCAATCAGTATTACCGAATTTCCAAGTTTAATTTCTCATGAACTTTTTGAACAAGTCATAAAATTTGAATTTCCTGATGAAACAATAGAGCAGTTGCCTTACGTGGATATGTACAGTGTGTCTCAACTTGATCGTTGGTTTGTGACTTCTTGGAGATACGATGGTTGCGGGGATTCCCTGTCAACTAGTCCCGTTAACAATAGTCTCTTAAAGTTGCCAATTTTGAAGCTGTCAAACAAGGGGATATGCCAGGCTCGTATCCGCCTTGTGCTCCAACCGTTTAATGCCACTGGGCAACCCACAGCGTCCGCCCTTCACCTCATTTATTCTCTGGACTACCCTTCGAACAAAACCGCCATTGCCGGGCTTAATGAAATTAAATCTTCGATTCCATCAACAGTTTCTACAAACGGTATTCCTCTTCAGATCCACCCAGCACTGAGATCTGAAGTCGATCGACCTGGGCCTGTAGGTAGTAAAGTTAAAGACTTCTTAGCGAATGTTTTGCCAAAGGCCAATTTAGAAGTGGTCACAATGACGATCAACGTTTCAGTTCGAAATTGGAAGATGGTTGGTGGTTACGTCATGGACGGACAGTGGAGAAGATTTGTTACGGATTTTAATCAGAACCTCTATGATCCTTCCGAAGGTGGGAACTGGGGAGTCGAGGCTATAGCGTGTGATTTTTATGGACGCTGTATAGCAAGTCCTAACAAGGTTGAGGACGCCACAAAAAATACTCTGCAACATCTTTTCCGTCCAACACAATCCGGGAGACCGCCTAACATAGTACGTTCTCCGCAATTAGATTTCGTAACAGAAAACATCGACAGCGCTAATAAAACAAATCTTTTCAATACGAATTGTGTGAGTTGCCATGAGTCCGGAAATCTTCGTAACCGAAATAAAACCGTGGGACCTATGACGGTAATAAAGGGAGTAACCCCGTTCACTCTGGGTCAATATGCGTCTAGCACAACTATTAATATCGTTAATTTTGGATATGACGGGCTCGATGCCCGAGTGAGTCCCCGTGTTGCAAGCGAGTCCGCAATTGTGGCCGATCAATTAAATAAAGCGCGTGGACTGGATAATCCCGGTCTGGTTGTGAAAAATATTTCCGATTTTTGGCGTTGTATTATGGATAGTTCACTAGAATTTGAAAATTGCATTGGTTTATAGAATTTTAAAAACAAATAAGGAGAGACGATGAAGAAAATATTTTTTATGAATTTGATTATAGCACTATTGGGTTTAAATGTTTTAGCCGATGGACTGAGTAATTATAGTAATAAAGAATCTGAAGAATTAAAAAACTACGTCCTTAAGGATTTGGATAAAGATCTCAAGACTTGTAATACGTCAGAGAAACTAATGACCGCACAAAAATCGTTAGATTTTTTATTTAATTTTCGATGGTGGAAAATTAAGAACCTCACGGCAACTCTTCATAAAAACTACGTCGCGTGGCATGCTTCTCGCGTTTACGCAGGGGTAGCTACGGCAAGAGCCGGACGGGATGTTTCTGCGTTAAATTTTAAAAATGGTCTAGTGACGAAGGATACTTTTATTCACGACTTAGCAATGATTGCTTACACTAACGATGTCCCCCAATACATTATTACGCCTAATCGCCTGGAATGCCTGAATGATGATTCTGTGGTTATTACTTCAGAATTCAGCGGCGTGGCTGTTCAGAGAGATGCTGATGGTTACGTCACTAAGGCCGTAGAGTTAGGTAAAGAAAAAGACGCAAACGGTAAAGAAATGCAGATCCCGGTTCGCTTTACGTTTCTGTTAAAAGATGGACTTATCTATGTTCTTGTTACTGATTTGGCCGACGCTACAACTTATAACCTTGGTGTTAAATTCGCAAAAGCTCCTGTTTTGACTCGAGAAGAAGCTGATAACAAAGGTTTTGCTGTCACAAAGCAAAAAGATATTGAAGTCGAGTTTGAAAAGGCAAATAGGTAAACAATGATAGACCGACGAGAATTCATTCAAAAAACCAACTTAGCTTTGATGGCTTCCGCATTTAGCCCTGTTTTTTTTAGCGCCCTCCCCTCTCTAGCCGCAGACACGTCGGACCTCATCGACTTTCCCGGCTACAGTGGAAAACTAAAATATAAAGTCTTGTGGAAACCGACACTCCTAACCGACGAAGCCGTGTGCATGCTCTTTTGGGCTGCACCCGGTGTCACTTTAAAGTCACACAAGCATCAGGCCGGTGAGCTCACTTACGTGATCGATGGTGCCTTTACTCAAACTGAACCTGAGGGCGGACATCTTTGCGGTGGAAATAGCAAATCAGTCGTTAAAAAGTACCAAACTGGGGATATTCTCTTTATGCCTGAGGGAAGTGTTCATGAAAATCTGGTTTCTTTGGGCGTGACAATTCTGACGTTCAACGCGCGGAAGAACACTGCGGTTTGAACTTCTGATTTCTTGCTTGTACGTTAGGCATCACACGGGTATCCTATTTACTCAACCATAAGGACAAGGGGATAATCATGATTCGTTATTCGGCATTCATTTTCATTTTGATCGGGCTTAACGGAATATTTTCTAATGCGGGAACGGTTTTAACGCAGAAAGAAAAAGCGCAACTTGTGGGTTGGAATCGCCAACTGGCGGACAAGAAAGATTATGAAGGCTATTACCCGCGAGAAATGTGCGGGAAAGAACTCCCCACAGCAATGGACGAAAATCTAGTCCCACCATTTGTGAAAGCGGGCGAGAATCTTGGCGCCTATTGCAGAGAAATTCGTACGAAAGTTTCGACGATTTGCCGAAATGATGAAGAAAATAAGGCTAAGCTCGTTAAAAATATTAATAGGATACAATGCCATCTCGGTAAAGTAGACGAAACCTCATTCAAAATTGATAAGGGTGTCTTGCACTTTACTTTTGGCCCAAAATCTTCAAACCTATCCGAACATTTTTTAGCGTTCTTTGAAGAATGGGAAAAAACCGCTTCGAAGTAACAGAAAAATTGTCCCTGACATAGACTAACTAGACGTTCCACATTATATTTATGTCCATGAAGACTATTACGATCTGCGGCTCAATGAAGTTTTATAATCAGATGACTGCATTGAAAGGCAAACTAGTAACTCAGGGTTTTGAGATAAATCTTCCTACTCGGGAGGAAGTCGAATTTCATACTATGGATATTGTTCAAAAAACCAAAGCCAAAAGACAATACATTGAAGACCATATGGAAAGAATTAGCACTTCAGATTACGTTATCATCGCCAACTATAAAAAGAATGGTATTCAAGGATACGTTGGACCAAATACTCTAATTGAAATAGCCTTTGCTAAAGCGTTTAAAAAACCCATCTACATTATTGAAGAACCCAGCATTCAGCCTTGCCTCGATGAGTTGAGAGGTTTCGATCTGCAACCTATATCAGACTTGTACACTTCTTAAATTACGACACGTAAATTCACCAGTAAACAGGCCATGCCTGCGGAAGATCATCGTAGTTCCCATAACCGTAACCCGGTCTATGCTGGAAATATCGAGACAACCTGTATTCTTCAATTTGGTAAACCCATAGTTTTTGGAGTTCAATAGCTACAACTTCAGAATATCCAAAATGATGAGACAATTCGTGAAAGAGTATTCCCCCAATTTGTTTATTGATACGTTCTGGAGTATACCGCTGAAGGCGTTCCACGCTTATGCAGATAGGCGCTCCTAACCGAAGCTCTGTGGAAGAATCTGAATCAGACCCGTCATGATCTCGACAAGGTTCATTTTGGACGTTTAGTGGCGAGAGAGCGAAGTCTGAGGCCACCGCGGGGTACCGTGCCGCCTGATTAAATGTGCACATGGACTTTATTTGCAGTCTTCTCTCAGCATTTAAGGAAGGGTCAAAACTCCAAAGAAGACAAGCCTCTCTTAACGTGCTGGTATTCATTCTTTCCATAAACCGATACTGAACTTTCTCAATCGCTGATCTGACCTCCTCAGGCGTAGAACCAATCTCAGTAAGTCCATTTCCTCCACCTCGAGTTCCAACTGCCTTAGCCGAA
>JBBQPV010000242.1:0-4315 GCA_038216925.1 Bdellovibrionia bacterium | reverse complement strand
GAAGCAGCCATGTCCATCGCTAAATATAAATTATCAAATCTCGTGGTTATTTTGGATGAAAATCGATATCAAATTGACGGAAAAACAAAGGACGTCATGGACATGGAACCCATTTTAGAAAAATGGAAATCCTTTGGCTTTAATACTTTAGAAATTGACGGCCACAAAGTTGAAGAGATAGTTGACGCTTTTAAAAAAGCCCGCGCAGAAACATCTCGTCCCACTTTTATTCGCGCACGGACCATCAAAGGTAAGGGTGTGAGCTTTATGGAAAATGATAATCACTGGCATGGGGTTACTCCAAACAAAGAAGAACTCGCCAAAGCGCTAAAAGAGTTAGATGGAGTTGCTATATGAAAGCAACTCGCGCAAGTTTTGGTGAGGCCCTTGTGGAAATGGGCGCCGAGAATAAAAATATTATTGTGATGGACGCGGATCTCAGTAAGAGCACCAAGTCCGAAGGATTTGGGAAAAAATATCCTGATCGGTTTTTTCAAATGGGAATTTCAGAGGCCAATATGATTGGCGCTGCTGCAGGAATGTCCTTTGCTGGAAAAATTCCGTTCATTTGTTCTTTTGGCTGTTTTCTCACCGGCCGGTTTGACACCATTCGATTGTCTATCGGGTACTCTAATGCCAATGTAAGATTAGTTGGAACTCACGCTGGCATTGGCATTGGTGAAGACGGATATTCACAAATGGCTCTAGAAGATGTGGGGTGTTTGCGAACTCTTCCGGGAATGAGCGTTTTACAACCTGCCGATGATATTGAAACAAAACAGATGATTCGCTATTTATCTCAGGATCATCAAGGACCTGTTTATCTCAGACTCACCAGGCAGAATCTTCCTGCGGTTAATGGCAGCGATTACAAATTTCAATATGGAAAAGGTGTGGAAATAAAAAAAGGAAAACATGCGGTGGTGTTTGCTACCGGTGGACTTGTGGGTAATACCCTTGCCGCTGCTAACGCTTTGGAAAAAGAGGGCATGTCAGTTGCGGTTGTCAACATCCACACCATTAAGCCTTTAGATAAAGAACTTGTGCAAAAGTGGGCTAAGCAAGTTAAGAATGTTTTCACGGCGGAAGATCATAATGTCATTGGTGGGCTGGGTTCAGCGGTTGCCGATGTGATGGCCCATATGGGAAGTGGCGCTCGACTGACAATGTTGGGTGTGCAAGATACTTATGGTGAAAGTGGAAGCCCAGAGGATTTATACATCAAGCACGGTCTCGACGCTCACGGTGTGGCTAGAAACATCAAAGCTACAATTAATTCTTAAGATTTCTTCTCGTCATCGGTCTTAGTTTTATCTTTGGCGACGGGATCATCTTCAATATGTTTAACGCCATCTTTGAAACTACGGATGGCTTTTCCTAGGGAATTTCCTAAATCAGGTAATCGCTTCGGTCCAAATACAAGTAGGACAATGACCAGGACTATTAATAGATGCCAAACGCTAAATTCACCCACGGGAAACTCCTTTTTTGTAAAAATGAAGCAGGTACCTTTAAACCATAATCGCCGGATGGCGTCAACGGCCCATGAACTCTTTTGCCCCGTCAAGTTGGGCGTCCCAAAATTCCAGAACATCCGGTGTCAAAACCGCATCGATAAACGCTAAATCAACAGCCAAAGGAAAGGCTTCACTCATCACCAAGGATTGCCGTCTCCGATGCCCTTTTCTCATGTACTCGTCCGGTTGGGAAAGTGTCTTTTGCAAACTTATCGCTTTTTGAATTCGTGCCCATTCCCAATTATGGAGACCAAGATCTTTCTTAGCAAAATGCTCTACTTTTTCCGACTCGTGGTGGGTGATATGTATAACTTCATGACCACCGTTTTTTTCCACCGCTCGTAAATAAGCAAGGATCATTGCTCCCGCTAGAAGGGCGGTGTCTGACGGATCCATAAGCCTAGAGTCTAACCGATGAAGTATTTCTTCAAAAATATCCAAGTGCTCATCTTTTTCATAAATACTATGGAGATTGGGTAGAATATTTTTCCAAAGTTGAAGATCAAATCCTTCTCTGAAAGCTGCAACGGGATCATGAAGTCTTAGGAGCTTCATGTATTCTTCTCGCCTGCGAGGAAGAACAGACAGGGCCAAGCTTTCTGCGTGGTCATGCATTTTGGTTCTTAAAGCGGGTTCAATTTTAAAATGAAGTTTATGTGCAAACCGCAGAGCCCTTAATATTCTAATTGGATCTTCTGAAAGTCTTTTCTCTGGATCTCCAATCATGCGGATCACATGAGACTCTACGTCTTTTTGGCCGCCCACATAGTCTATGAGTTCATCTTTTGAGGGGTCATAGAAAATGGCGTTACAGGTAAAATCTCTTCGAGAAGCGTCTTGTTCTGGTGTTCCAAAAATATTATCACCAAACGGAACGCCGTCAGGAAATTCATCGGGAGCGGGCTCCCGGCGAAAGGTGGCTACCTCATACTGCTTGTTGTCTCGCTTGATGAGAACAAGGCGGAAACGCTTTCCAATAATAAATGAAAAACTAAGGAGCTTTCGCACTTCTTGGGGAAGAGCGCTGGTCCCGATATCAAAATCTTTGGGAATTTGCCCCACAAGAAGGTCTCTGACACATCCCCCAACTAAATAGGCAAGGTGTCCTGCTTTTTGGAGGTGCTTAATCATACCTATGGCATGGTAATCAATAAATTCTTTGCTGAGGCTGGGCTTGGCTGCAATGTTCATCGGGATTTATTTTGCCCTTCATATGGGCCTTGTGTCAAAATCCTCATGATGCCATTACAAAATTTTCACCACATTGTTGCCGGTCCCGAAGGTGCTCCCTGGCTGATTTTCCTCCATGGCCTCCTGGGCACCGCCCGCAACTGGGCCGTGGTGGCTCCCGCCTTTGAAAATGATTTCCGAACACTTGTTTTAGACCAA
The DNA here is from genome assembly GCA_038216925.1 of Bdellovibrionia bacterium. GTDB lineage: Bacteria > Bdellovibrionota > Bdellovibrionia > JABDDW01 > JABDDW01 > JBBQPV01. The sequence continues at coordinate 1,409 of JBBQPV010000242.1, read as the reverse complement.
AGGGGTCACGGTAAAAGTTTTAAGCCGGCTACCGGATATGCTCCCTCAGATTTTGCCGAAGACCTGGCGGGCATTTTTAAAGAGCTTGGTATTTCCTCAGCGTCAATTGTGGGTCATAGCATGGGCGGACGAAACGCCCTGAAGTTTACATCCCTCTATCATGAGAAAGTGACAAAGTTAGTTTTGGAAGACATCGGCCCTGAATCAACATATGAAAATGGCATTGGCCTCATTGAAAAAATTCGGGGAGTACCTGTTCCCTTTTCTGACAAGCGTTTAGCAAAAGAATATTTGTTGGGACCCTTTAATGATCCTCAATTAGGAAATTTTTTGTACACACATATTGTTGATGGCGGAAGCGGGCAGTGGAATTGGGATTTTCCCATTTCTATGGTTGAAGAAATTATTTCTAAAGGCCGGGCTAAGAATCAATGGGATGAAATTAAAAGTCTTCGGTGTCCAACTTTAGTTTTGAGGGGAGAAAAATCTCAGGAGCTAAGACGAGGAGAATTTGAAGAGATGATGAGGGCCAATTCTAACATCCAAGGGATAGAAATTCCGGGAGCAGGACATTGGATTCATTTTGAAAATTCTAAGAGATTCATTCAAGTGGTCCGCGAGTTTTTGATGAGCGGACCATAAGACTTCCGAAACGTCCGATGGACGTACGTAAATATTCGATAAACTGAGATATATGAGATCTGAGCTGGCAGGAGCTCCTTGCAAATAATCTGTATCGGAGGTTACAATATGTACAACTCGTTAAAGCATGTCAAAAAATTAGAAGAGGCTGGGATCACTCGCGAACAAGCCGAAGCCCATGTTCAAATTATGACGGAAATTATTGAAACAAATTTAGCTACAAAGCAAGATCTGAAAGATTTAGGTTCCTCCCTGCGACAAGAAATGAAAGAAATGGAACTTAGAATGACGATTAAGTTAGGAACAATAGTTTCAATTGCTATTGGTGTGACAGTCGCTCTTGCCAAAACTATCCACATCTAAGACCTTAGTGAAAAATATAAGCCGCCTTTTTAGGCCCCTTTGACTAAAAGTTTGTCAGCTAGATATCAACCCTAAGCCAGAAACTGGGAGATCCTGACGGCTAAAAGCCCTTCTGATTTGCGCATAAGTTTTGCAAACTCATGTCTGTCGGCTCGTTTTTGAGTCGCAGCTCACTACCCTTTTGGAGGATTTTATGAGGAAGTTATTTCCTATTTTGGCTCTTGCTTTTGTTTTGTCCAGCCCCGTATTGGCGAACGCAGGTGATAGAGTAGATGCTTTGTTACAGGCGGTTAAGACTGCTCCCGCACAGGCATTTGTTAATTCCAACGCGCATGCTGAGTCAAAAGCTCTGTTTATGAAGCTTTTGGGCCGTCAACTAGACAGTTGTCTTATCGGTCAAGAAC
>JBBQPV010000241.1:0-4324 GCA_038216925.1 Bdellovibrionia bacterium | reverse complement strand
GCCGTGACTTTAGTGGGATCAAGTTCTAGAGCCTTAGATAGTTGAATGAGAAAGCCCCGGAGGAAAACCACAACTGGCAAACACGTGTAATCGCTAGCTTCAATTGCACTTAAATATGCGCGACTCACTTTTGAAAAATCTGAAATTTGATCAAGATTGATATTTTTGTACAACCTAATTTTTTGTAAAAAAGCTCCGGAGAAAACTTGTGTGTCCAGAATTTCTTTCTCAAAACTTTCATCAATTGTGTATCTTCCAAATCGAGTAATGCCCGGAGGGTTTTTTGCGTTAGGGTTATTCTTTATTACGACTCCTCTAAATCCCTGCACCTGCGTGAAATTCTTTTCAAATTCTTTTTGAGCTTCGGCTGCGTTGGTCATGGGCTGTGGCATCTCTTTCTCAACTGGGGGAGGTTCCATAATTTGGACGCCTGATTTTTTATTGTCGTATTCTTTTCTTTTATATTGGTTACTCAGAACGGAGTAGGCTTCGTCAATGAGTTTGAGCAATTCTTCAGCTTCGTCTTTATTGAAGAGACTATAGAGTGCGGGGCTTTGATTACTATAGGTCGCGCGCGCTTTTTTATAAGCGTTTAGAATGGCTTCTTGATCGGCATCATTAGTGACGTCAAGCAACTCGTAATAATTTTGTTCGTGATAGTCTTTCATCGTCGCTTAAGTTCTTCACAATGTTGTTAAATTGATGCACCAATTGATTATGTGGATACTCTAGCACAAGTGGCCTATGTTTCCTAACCGATTGCCACACCATATTATCGTAGTCTATGTACCCACTATAATAAGTATCAATGCCAAAATATTTTTTGCAAACCATTTTAACGGAGTCACCCGTGTCAACATCGCTCATTGTGCGCACTTGATTAAGCATCAGAAAAATTTTGAATTCTTCTACGCGGGCGCGGAAAACTTCCCCGATGGATGAGTTAAGTTGAACAATTTTATTGATGAGATCATGGGGTGTCCGAATCCCCAAGGTATTTTTTTGATCCATGGCTTCTTCCACCAAAGACTTCATTCCCAGGCTATTTTCAATATGTTTGATATGTCTAAAGTAGGCACTCTTGATAAATCTATAGGCATTTTCAATGGACGTGGGCTCCGGAGTAAATCCAATAATCGGCCGGTCTGCTAACAGAAAATAATCCAAAGTGGTTTCATGAGTGCCTGCACCTAAATCGATAAATAGATACTCGCATGGAAGGGACTTCAGATGCTTCATGAGGTACTGGTGTTTTTCTTTTGTGATGTCAGCAGCAACAAGACTGTCATTCGCCCCACTGATCAGAGATAAATTGTGGATGGAAGTCTTTACGATGAGTTTCTCTAGAGAATCAACTCGTCCGTTTACAAAATCACTTATACTTAAACGGGGAATGTCACATCCAAGACATGTGTGGAGATTCGCACTTCCTAAATCCAAATCGGCGATGACGACTTTTCTTCCCATTTTTGCAAGAGAGATAGCTAAATTGGAGATCATAAAGCTCTTGCCTATGCCTCCTTTGCCGCCACCCATTGCCCAAATTTTTGGCCGTCCGAATGTGTTAAACATCAATATCTCCCAAAATATTATCGGAGCCCGTAAGTATTTGATTTAATTTTTTATTCTTAATTTTTCGACGGCATCGGGTGCGCGGATGTACAGTGGCTCGACCTCCTGCCAGGGTTTTTCTGTTAGAAGGTTGGAGCTTTGGGAAAACATATAGCCTAACGTCGAGGGACGAGGAAAATTCAAAGAATTTTTAGATGAAAATTTGAATTTTCTATCCTTAAGAACTTTTCTAAAGGGCGAGGAAAATACCCCAAAAATAAACGGAGGTGACCCGCCATTCGTCATCACCTCTTCTTCAGACAGTAAGCGAATCTCTTTATTGGTGTCGTCTAAGGTGTAAAAAAGTGATTTTTGAGCGTCAATTATAGCCCGCGCGAATGTATGTCCCGGGATGTCGCGGTTTAGCTGAAATAGCAATATGTCTAGAGACGTTGCGGTGTAAATGGAAAGCTTAAGTTCTTGAGCGATTGTCTTTGCAATGTTTGCTGCAATTCTACATCCCGTAAAACTTCCGGGTCCCACATCAAGAACCAGGTGGGTTAAATCCTTCACAGACAAATCATGAGACCTCAAAGCTTTGTCTAAAAAAAAAGTGAGGGCCTCACTTTGCTGGGTTTGTCTTGTCCAAGATTTTTCAAAGAGTAATTCCTGATCCCTAAAGAGCGCCAGACCCCCACGGTCCGTGGAGGCCGTCATTGAAAGTAGGATCACGAAGCAAAAATACGAACAATATCGTTGAAGAAAGAAAAGGCCATTAAGGCAAACAGTAAAGCCATCCCCACCTGCTGCATGATTTCAAGTTTTCTGAAACTAAGGGGAGAGCCTTTAACTAACTCCACTGAGAAGAACAAAAGATGCCCACCATCCAAAACTGGAATGGGAAGTAAATTGAGAACAAAGAGGTTAATGGAAATAATTCCCATAATTTTCAAGAAGGGAGAAATACCAATTTTCCAAGTCTCACTAGCAAGCTTTCCAATCATGAGTGGACCGCCTATGCTTTTCGCGGAAACTCTTCTTTGCACAAGTCTCAAAAAGCTTAGAGCCGTGAGCTTTGTCCATCTCACGGTGTCATCAAATCCTTTAGAAATTATTTTTCCTGCGCCGTGCTCTTTGGCAAGAAAAGTGTGGGGCGCTGCAAGCACAAGCCCTGTGACCACACCCAATGCATAGTTTTTTTGCTCAATACCTGTAGCGTCCGGCTGACTTACGATTTGTGGTTTCACTGCCACTGTTGTGGATTTGCCGGATCGGACGTATGTGACTCTTAAAGCTTCTTCTTTGGGATCAAAAGACTGTACGTTTTTAACAACCTCATCCCACCTTTGAATTTTCTTTCCGTTGATGGCAGAAAGTTTGTCGCCGGGCTGGATACCCGCGGCATCCGCACCTGATTTTGGCATGACGGAAGCTAAATAAAGCTCACTTGATTCGAGCCCCAGTGATTCGAAATCATTAAAGGTTGGCAACTGAAAAGTGAGAAGCTTGGTGCTTGTTCCACGCTCGACTTCAATTTTTGCATCTGATTTAAGCTGATCAGTTAATTCATTCCAACTGTCAATTTCCACACCATTTACTTTTCGAATCACATCGCCAGTTTTTAATCCCGCCTGTGCTGCAGACCCTGTGGGATCTGTGATTCCAATTCCTGGCCCCTTCATTAAATACGTGAAGCCATCAATGTCTCCAACAACATCTTTTGTGCTTAAAACATTTTTATTAACTGTAGAAACAGGAACAGCTGCAACATGGGTGGGCTGAGAGTTTCTCAGAATATCAAACTCCACTGTCTTACCCGTGTTTTCTTCTATGGATTTCTTAACCTGCTCCCAGCGCTCAACACTTTGTCCGTTGACTCGGTCAATAACATCGCCTGATCGAAATCCTGCGGTGTACGCAGCACTTCCCGTTGAAATGTCTCCAAGTTTTGCTTGTATTGCCTCTTCGCCAATTCCGGCGATGACGGAAAAAAGGAACACGGCAAAGAGCGCATTCATAAAAGGTCCAGCAAGCACGATAGCAATTCGAGGGATAACTTTTTGATGGGTAAAAGAATATTTTTGCTCTTCCACTGGGATGGGAGTTGAAGGATCATCTCCGTACATTTTGACATAACCGCCGAAAGGAATAATGGAGATGCAATACACGGTATCTCCGAATTTTTTCTTCAGAATTTTTCTTCCAAACCCCAGAGAAAAAGTTTCCACTCGCACGCCAAAAAATTTTGCTACCAGGAAGTGCCCAAGTTCATGAACAAATATGAGGACACCCAATAAAATGATGAGTGGACCTGCAAATGAAAATCCTTGATGAATGAGGCCGGTGAAATATTGCATTTTTAGCTCCTTAAGACGACTTCCTATCAGTGTACTAGATAATGATTTTTAAAGTGACATGATATTTTGAATAGTTGTCTGTCTGGCCCAATGGTCTATCTCAAACAAAGACTGCAAATCAAGTACTTGATGCGGCGCTCTTTGTAAAGTGGCGGAAATCAGGTCTGGGATAGCCAAAAACGGTATTTTTTCTTTTAAAAAAGCATCAACGGCCACTTCATTGGCGGCGTTCAAAACTGCCGGTGCGGTGCCACCGGCATCTAAAGCAGCTTTGGCTAAACCAAAACAAGGGAAAGTTTCAGAATCAATTTTTTCAAATTCGAGTTTTTTTATTTCCGTGAGATTTAATCTTTGCACGGCGTCACGCTGTCTTTCTGGATAATAAAGAGCATAGGAAATTGCCGCTTTCATATCAT
>JBBQPV010000240.1:0-4327 GCA_038216925.1 Bdellovibrionia bacterium | reverse complement strand
TCCCACGTTTTTTTACAGCATCCATAAATTTATCACTGCAGCTGACAGAGATATTAAAATTAGTAATATTCTTTGTATCTGATTTGCATCGAATAAATTTTTCTATATCGGGATGGGAGGCTGAGAGAATTCCCATATTTGCACCTCGCCTCAGCCCTCCTTGTTTTATGTTTTCTGTGAGCTGATTAAATAAATTCAAAAAACCTATGGGTCCCGTAGCTACCCCATGACTGGATTGAACGGCACTGCCTTCAGGCCGAAGTTTAGAAAAATTAAAACCAGTTCCGCCGCCAGATTGATGGATCAGCGCTGTGAGTTTCAGAGTGTCCATGATTTGTGAAAGATCATCTTCAAGGGGAAGAACAAAACAAGCGGCTAACTGACCGTGTTTTTTTCCGGCGTTCATTAGAGTGGGGGAGTTGGGAAGAAATTCCAAGTTTGTCATGGCCGAATAGAATCGCTTTTTTAAAGTTTGATTTCCTTTAGCGATTGCGCCAGCAACTCTAGAAAAAAGTTCCTCGGGAGATTCCGGCGATCCATTTTTTTTCTTCCACAGATACCTGTCCGTCAAAACCGTCAGGGCGTTGGAATTTAAATTAGTTTCCATCTCTCTAATGTTTGCATTGGCGCATTTCGCGTCAAGTTATTCGACAGCGTTAGCGAAAATAAATGTCCTTTCTGCGGTGCGCATCCCTGGACCGACCATGGTCTAGTGCCGATAGGATATGTAACTAATGGAGGAAAATATGCCCAAACTCACCCATGTTCGCCGCTGCCACTGCTGTGGAGAAGTTCTCATGAGCGAGGAGGAGATCCTAAAATGTGAATCCTGTAAGAAATCTTTATTGCCATTTTTTTATTTTGATAAAAGAAAGGTGGTAGATTTAGAGGATGACGGACAAAGGCCAGAGCGTGAGAAAGATAAGGACGTTACCGGTTATGGTCCAATTCGAGGGTTAACAGCCTATTGGTGAATATTTGAAAGTTAAATTTGAAGACATTTTAAAAGCTCAGGAAAAAATAAAAAGACTCATTAAGCCCACGCCCATTAGGCATTCCCGCCATTACACCAACATGACCGGCTATGAAGTTTATCTTAAATTAGAAAACATGCAGCGCACAGGTAGTTTCAAAATCCGAGGGGCCGCTAATAAAATTCTAAGCCTTACCGCGGAAGAAAAGAAATCAGGAATTATCGCGGCCTCTGCGGGGAATCACGCCCAGGGTGTGGCTTGTGTTGCAAAGATAGAGGGGATCAGGGCAGTCATTGTGATGCCTGAGAAAAGTCCCCTTATCAAAGTCATTTCCACCAAAAGATTTGGTGCCGAAGTTATTCTAAAAGGCCAAAACTATGACGAGGCCTACGAGTATTCACAAGAGCTAAAGAAAAAAGAAAATTTGACATACATTCATCCATATCAAGATGAACTTATTATTGCGGGACAAGGCACAATTGGTTTAGAGATCCATGAGAAGCTCCCAGATATAGACGGAATTTTCATTCCTATTGGGGGCGGTGGACTCATCAGTGGCATTGCCACGGCGCTAAAGCATTTGAATCCCAAAATAAAAGTTATCGGAGTTCAGTCAGAGGGCGCCTCGTCCATGGCGCAAAGTTTTAAAGCTGGGAAAATTTTGACAGACATTGCCACAGGTCCCACCATTGCCGATGGTATTGCCGTCAAACGTCCGTCTCCGGAGATGTACACGGATTTTATTTCTAAACTTTGCGATGATGTAGTGACTGTAAATGACGAAGAAATTGCTCAGACTATTGTGAGGTTGATGGAAAGAAATAAAACTATCGCTGAGGGTGCTGGGGCAGCAGGACTTGCAGCCTGCCTTAATAATAAAACAAATATTAAAATGAAAAAAACGGTGTCGCTGATTTGCGGCGGTAATATTGATTTGAATATTTTAGAGAGAGTTATAGACCGTGGACTTCAAGTGTCAGGGCGCCTTGTGCGCCTTACCGTGGCCTGCCCTGACGTTCCAGGGGTCACCCATAAATTGACTGGCCTCATTGCAGAAAAAGGCGCAAATATTTTAGATATCACTCATAATAGGGTAAATGATGGCATTGGTCTGAGAGAAACCATGATTGAATTTACATTGGAAACCACCGGCCCCGAACAAATAGTCTCATTAAAGCAAGGTTTCGAAAAATTAGGATTTAGGGTGTTATAAATGAAATGGATTTTTCTAGTTATACTCATTTTTGCATCTACACAAGTCCATGCATCTGCTTTGCCTGGGCAAATTTATCCCGAGCAAGTGTTCTATATTACTTCAGAGCCCATAGTTAAAAATGGTGTGACTTGGGATGTGGAAGTCACATATCTGGAAACGTGTGAAAATTCTTTTTTTGAAGTGATTCATAAAATTCTACCGGAAATGGGAACTAGAACCGTTGGGGTGGACGTGCTGGCTATTCAACCTGGTAAGTGTGTTGAGACAGGAATTTTGAAATCGGTGCATTGTAAGGATGAGCGTACTGACACATCCCTCCCATTGACTCCCTAATTTACCCTTGCATGAAAATACAAACTTTCTTATCACCAAGCCAATTCATCTTTTAGGAGGGTGATTATGAAATTTCTATTTGTTCTCATTGCCTGTTTAACATTTGCCAGTTTTGCCCAGGCAGAAAAATCAAAATTTGAGATATTAGGAGAAAACTTTGTTGACGGTTATATTCCACAAGCTAAATACGCCGAAGGTTGGAGGACTGGCCGCTGCTATTCAAAGTCAGAACCCAATATAACTATGGGGGCGATGCTCATTGTTGCCACGGTCTTCCACCTTCCTGCCGACACCACTAATAACGGTCCCCTATTTCCACAACCTGCGCCAACAAAGACATTAAATATGGGCATTGCTCGTCATATTAATGCAGCGCCAGACAGATATGATACTTTAACCGATGCCGATAAACGCGAGTTATTGCTGACAGCAGGTTCCCCTACGTTTAAGAAATTAATAACCTATGCTGATGATGGATCTTGGTATTCAGATAATCTGGAATCAAACACAAAATATGCGCTAAGAATTAAAGACTCGTTTCTATTTGCGCAAAGAACTGTTTTAAAAGACGTTGGTACTGAAAAAGCCGGAGATGTGATCAACAATTGCTATTTTTTTAAAAAAATTAACTAATTCTTTTGACCCCAGTTTTCTCCGTTGGCGGTAGTGATGGAAATACTTTCCGCCACTGTGACTTCGGAGTCCTCTGAGTTTTCCGTCGAAAGAACCTTATATTCAAAGGGTGCCGGGACGGTAAGTAGCTGACTGAGTCCCTTCCCACCCACATTAACTGCCTCTTGAGCGTTAATCATTCTCAGCGCGGACCGTTGGAATTTAAACCCATATTTGTTTTCTAAACTTTCAATTGAAGGGGACTGTTGATTATGAATCCCCATTTTAATAGCAGAGCTTCCTTCTTGTTGGGAGTGTGCGTCCATTCCTCTGCCGAAAGTTTGAACAGTAAATTGATTACCTACCTTTAAAGCTAAGGCTAAAGAAGGCTTCACCGATGAATGAGAAAACTCTTGTGGAATTGTTGTCTCTAAAAGCTTTAATAGATTATCAATAATACTTTGAGAGGTTCTGTAATATCCCTCTAAACAGGCGGAATTTCCCGGTGGGTTAACAAGAGTTCCTGCGGGAGCCTCAACGGTCAGAGCTCTTAACACGCCGACGTTAATTGGAATCTCATCTTCTATGAGACTGATAAAAAACCAAAAACATGCAGACAAAGTTGTAGTGTAGTTTGAGTTAAAAGCCTTATCTACAGCTTTGGATGTTCCCAGAAAATCCACAGAAAAATTCTCACCTCTCACTCTCAGGCGTGTGGCTAACGTCTTATCTTCAATTTTACATTGAGTAGAAAATTCCCCATCTGGAAATCGGTGAAGAGAAGTTCTCATTAATTTCTCTGTGTATTCTGATAACTCCAAAAGCCGCTGTGAAAAGTTTTGACGGCCCCATCTTTTTTCCTGAAACAAGTAGCCAGTTTTAATTATCTTTAGAGCGCCTATTGCTTCTTCAAAGGCCGATGCCAAATTTTCTTTAGCTAAACCACTTGCGGAAAGATAGTCAAAAAGCGCTCCTTGAATTCCTAAAGCTAAAGGAGTTGGGGGTATTTTATAGCCCTCTTCATCTAGAGTCTTACTCTTGAGGATTGCCGGATTATTAAGAAGTCCTTCTAGTGAAATCTGAGTGACTGCGTATCCGCGCAAATCTCGACCTTCGAAAATTCCAGTAATAAAATTCAGATCACAGAGGCGGGGGGAACCAGCTCCTATGTCATTTGTGATTATTATTTCAT
>JBBQPV010000239.1:0-4344 GCA_038216925.1 Bdellovibrionia bacterium | reverse complement strand
CTCCATAAATTTATGAATTGGAGTGGGAGCATTCTCACCGATAGTGGCGGGTTTCAGGTTTTCAGTCTTTCAGAGATGAGAAAACTTACTGAGGACGGAGTAAATTTTAAGAGTCACTATGACGGCTCTCCTTGTTTTTTGTCTCCTGAAACCAGCATGCAGATTCAAATGGATTTGGGCAGCGACATTATAATGGCCTTTGATGAATGTACTCCCTTTACAGCTGATAAATCAGAGGTGGAAAAAAGTATGGAACTCTCTATGAGATGGGCTAAGCGCTCAAGAGAAGCCATGACAAATAAGAAAAGTTTGTTTTTTGGAATTGTCCAGGGTGGGATGCATCTCGATTTAAGGGAACGCAGTATTCAAGAATTAAATAAAATTGACTGTGACGGCATCGCCCTTGGCGGACTCAGTGTGGGAGAACCCATTCCAGTGATGCATGGAATGACCCGGGCCCTGGGCCCGAAACTTCCAAAAGACAAACCCCACTATCTCATGGGCGTTGGCACGCCTCTAGATCTTTTGATTGGTATTGATTCAGGCATAGATATGTTTGACTGTGTGATTCCCACAAGAAACGCGAGAAATGGAACTTGTTTCACCAGTTCTGGAAATCTAAGTATAAAACAGTCTCAGTTTACAAAAGACCCGAAGGGATTAGACGAGGAATGTGACTGTAAAGTGTGCAGAAATTATTCTCGGGCTTATCTCAGGCACCTCTTTGTGAATAACGAAATTCTCTCTAGTCGCCTTCTCACTTACCATAATCTTTATTTCTATAATTCCCTGATTAAAAAATCCCGTGAGGCCATTAAGGAAAATCGATGGCCGCAGTTTTTCGAAAGTCAAACTAACACCATGCGCAAAGATCAAGAAACTTGATTCTTTTTGGAACTCGTGTGAGTTTTAAGTTTCACTTAAGGAGTCAATATGTACCGGTTTTTCTTAGAAAGCTTTGCCCATGCCCAAACTGCTGCGGTTGCAGCTTCTCGCCCACAAAGTATGCTGGAAGGTCTACTCCCAGTGGCGCTGATGTTTTTTGTATTTTACATCGTGGCTATTAGACCCAAACAAAAACAAATGAAAGATCACTTGAGTTTTGTTGGGGCACTTAAACGGGGAGACCAAGTGGTCACGACCGGCGGAATATTAGGTGAAGTGGCCGGCCTCACGGAGCAATTCATCACTTTACAAATTGCCGATAACGTTAAAATCAAAGTTTTGAGATCACAAATAACAAAATTTGCCGGCGAGGAAAAGAAATCATGAGTCGAGGGATCACCTGGAGATTAGTTCTCATCATCATCGTTATGTTTGGAGCGCTGATATTTTTTGTTCCCAATTTTACCCAACCAAGCTGGTGGCCAACAAAAGACAAAATTCATTACGGATTAGATATCCAAGGGGGACTGTATTTAGTTCTAGGGGTTGATGTGCCGTCTGTTTTGAAAGAAAGCACATCACGCCTTGCCGATACGGTAAACACTCTTGCTAAAGAGAAAAATATCTCCGTCACCAGTGTCACTCGGGATCAAAGTTCCGGTGACGGGCTTCATTTGAACATCAAATATTCTCAAGCTTCAGACGAAGACGCCGTTAAAAAAATCCTGAATAATTATTACGGTACGAATCTCATGATTCTCTCCTCTAATTCTTCAGAGATGACCGTTAAATACAGTGATCTTTATTTAAATGATCTTAAGAAACGCACCATTGATCAAAGTATTGAAACCATCAGAAATAGAATCGATGAGTTTGGTGTCAGTGAACCCAGTATCACCGCCCAAGGGGATAACCGCATCCTGGTTCAGCTCCCAGGGATTCAAGATTCTGCCAGAGCAAAAGAACTTATTAATAGAACCGCAAGACTTGAATTTCGATTAGTTGACACTTCCATGGCCCCTCAGCAGGTGGCGCAAATTGTGAGTGACGCGGAAAAAGCCGGCAACTACGGAATTAAAACTATGAAGTACAGTGAGTACTTCAAGCGGTTAAACGCTGACATCAAAGGTAAAATTCCAGCGGACACCATTGTGCTCTTCGGAAAAAATGAAAATGCCATCGAACTCACCGCGGGAAAAGTGCCATATCTTTTAAAAGCAGATGTGCCCTTAGCGGGAGATAGCTTAAAAGACGCTGGGGTTTCTATGAGTCATGAAGATAATCAGCCCTACGTTTCCCTTTCTTTTAATGCTGACGGCGCCGCTAAATTTGCAGCCCTCACCGGCGCAAACGTAAATAAAAACATGGCCATCGTTTTAGATAACGTAGTTTATTCCGCTCCCAATATTAGACAAAAAATTTCCGGCGGCAGTGCCCAAATCACATTGGGAAGTGGCAGGGATTACCAAAGCACCATGGCTGAAGCGCGGGGAATTTCCATGGCTTTACGAGCGGGCGCTTTGCCAGCTGCTTTGGAACAATTAGAAGAGAGGACTGTTGGTCCCACCTTAGGAATTGACAGTATCAACAGAGGAATCAAGGCAAGTTACATTGGGGCTATTTTAATAGTCCTCTTCATGCTTTTTTATTACAAAGGTGCTGGCCTGCTTGCGGATATTGCACTCGCTATTAACGTATTTTTAATTCTTGCGGTATTAACTGCACTCAACGCCACTCTGACTCTACCCGGAATCGCGGCTATTGCTCTGACTATGGGTATGGCGGTGGACGCAAACGTCATCATCTTTGAGCGGATCAGGGAGGAACTCAGACGGGGCGCTGGCAACAGGCAAGCCATAGAACTTGGTTTTGATAAAGCGTTTTGGGCCATTTTTGATGCCAACGTGTGCTCTGCAATCACCAGTGTGATTCTCATGCATTACGGCACTGGTGCGGTGCGGGGATTTGCGGTCACATTATTAACCGGTATCTTCACTTCTATGTTCACGGCGATTTTTGTAACAAGAACCCTCATTGATATATTGATAGACAAAGTTGGACTGAAGAAAATCAGCGTTTAATTTAAGGGAAATAAAAAAATGTCAAAAGACAAAGATATACATGGCGAAGAAATATTAAATATTAATTTTGTAAAATGGATTGGTGTGTGGGGATTCATCAGTGTGGGACTGACCGTCATCTCTCTGATTCTGATTTTTACTCGCGGACTAAATTATGGAATTGATTTTTCCGGTGGAACAGAAGTTCAGGTTAAATTTAAAAATCCAGTGGGAAATATGGAAGTTAGAAAATTTACTGAAGAAGCCGGATTTAGAGATGCTGCCGTTCAGCAATTTGCAGGGACAGACAGTGAATATCTTATTCGCCTGCAAGCGCAAAAAGGGGCCACAGATAAAGAGACAAATGAAAATTTAAAGAAATCCATCGAACATGCGCAGTCTTCTATAATGGCAAAATGGCCTGATGCTGAAATTAGAAGGATCGACACCGTTGGACCACAAGTCGGGAGTCAGTTAAAGAGAAACGGCGTACTGGCCATGTTCTACTCAATCTTGTGCATTATCATCTACGTCGGTTTAAGATTTGATTATAAGTTCGCTCCCGGCGCGGTCATTTGTCTATTCCATGACGCCATAGTTACGCTTGGAGTTTTTTCCCTTCTCCAAAAAGAAGTGAACATCCAAATTCTGGCGGCTGTTTTGACAATCATGGGTTATTCTCTCAACGACACCATTGTTGTCTTTGACAGGATCAGAGAAACATTTAATTTATATAAGGGCAGACCCCTCGCTGAACTTATTAATAAAAGTATCAATGACACTTTGAACCGGACTATTTTAACAAGCTTTACAGTTTTCCTTTCTACTTTAACCCTGTATCTCTTTGCCGGCGGCGTTATAGAAGAATTTGCTTTTGCCATGCTTGTAGGAGTTATTCTAGGCACGTACTCATCTATCTACGTCGCAAGTCCCTTTATTTTACTCTTAGATAAATTGCGCAAGGATCCCAGCGCTAAGCTGGGTCGTAAGGCCGCCGTTCGCGCATGACGTCTCAGTGGCGGGCCCGCTTTGATGAAAAGTCAACGCCTCTGCTGCCGGCTATCACTATGCCCCCGATTATTTGGAAGTTACTCTGTGCACGGGGGTTTACTACTTCAGACGATATTCAGTCATTTGTTTCCCCTTCATTAAAAGGTCTCACCGACCCTTTGAAAATTCACCACATGGATTTAGCCGTCGCGCGTTTAAAACGTGCTTGGGTGAATCAGGAAAATGTTTGCGTCTATGGGGACTATGATTTGGACGGAAGTTCTGGAATCGCATTACTGGTCAGTGGCTTGGAAGGACTGGGTTTTGAGAACGTCAGTTTTTATCAACCCTCTCGATTTTTAGAAGGTTACGGCATTCATAAAGAAGCTTTGAAAATCATTTCCGATCG
>JBBQPV010000238.1:0-4357 GCA_038216925.1 Bdellovibrionia bacterium | reverse complement strand
CGCCCCGTGAAGAGGGTAAACAGGACTTGTGAAAATCACTGGCTCTCCAGAAGATTCCCCAGAAGACTCAAACTCTTTCTGATTATATTGAGTGACATTATCATTTAAAAGAAATGGCTGAAATTCTGTGGGAATAACATAGGAGACAGGATTAATTTCCGTTTCAAGTTTTTCTGCCATCACCCGCTTAATCTGAGAGCTGACAAATCTAAACACCAAAGAAGGATTTTGAAACTTAACTTGTAATTTAGCAGGATGCACATTCACATCGATAAAATCTGGTGGAACGTTCAAAGAAATCACAGCCTGTGGATACTGATGATCCATCACCAAATTCCTGTAGCCTTCCAAAACAGCCTGAGAAATGAGTTTATCTTGGACTGGCCGTCCCTGAACAAAAATATAAATTCCACCTTGAGTGGAGGTATTCAGTTTTGGATGAACCAATACAGCATTTAGGGAAAATCCGTTTTCGCCAGCCTCTAAATGGAAACTATTTTCAGTCTGAATGGCCATGACATCACAAGCTCGTTTTAAAAAGTTTTGGCGAGGGTAAAATAATACCGTTTTGCTATCTTGTTTTAAAGTCAGGGTCATTTCTGGGTGAATAAGTGCAAAAGATTTAAATACTTTTTTTAGCGCGGCTGTTTCACCGCTGGTGGATTTTAAAAATTTCTGCCTCGCTGGAATATTATAAAATAGATTTTTTACTTCTACGGTTGTGCCGTCTAGGGGAGCTACGGGCCTCACCGGTTCTACTTTTCCCCCTTCACATCTCAGTTGCCCACCTTTATCAGAACCAATCTTGGTAGAGGTTAAAGTGAGTTGACTGACAGCTCCTAGGCTTGCCAGCGCTTCTCCCCGAAACCCCAGCGTACTCAAACTAAATAGATCTTCTATTTTTGTAATTTTACTTGTCCCGTGTCTCACTAAGGCAAGGGGCAGTTCATCTGCGGGAATGCCGGACCCATTATCTAAAACTCGGATTAGATTTTTTCCACCTTCTTCAAAATGGACTTCAATTCTACTGGCACCACTATCAACGGAATTTTCTAATAGTTCTTTGAGTGCACTGGCAGGTCGTTCTATGACTTCCCCCGCAGCAATCTTATTCACAGTGTGACTATCTAAAATTTTGATGGGCATGGGGCCAATTTGGTGGATGACGGGACATTTATCAACTAAATACTATAAATCA
Source organism: Bdellovibrionia bacterium (assembly GCA_038216925.1). Taxonomy (GTDB): domain Bacteria; phylum Bdellovibrionota; class Bdellovibrionia; order JABDDW01; family JABDDW01; genus JBBQPV01. The sequence continues at coordinate 3,159 of JBBQPV010000238.1, read as the reverse complement.
AACTCATCCCACTCGTGATGTCGTCCCCTCCATACCCGCAAGATCACCTTAGGCAAAACCCCGTCTCCGGGCTTTGTGCCTTCCTGATACTCTACAATGGCATAAGTAGGACGACTCAAGTGCCCTAAACTTCCCGGATCAAAACTTGTAACATCAGTCCAAGTTCCCGTATTCACGTACTGAGTGCCGTTTCTATAATGGCGATGGGCGGCTTGGTGGTTATGTCCCATGACTAATATTTTCATCCCTGATTTTTCTAAAACTTCAGGAGCTATCTGATGAAAAAGAGGACGATTCATAGCTTCATAAATAATCTTCAGCGTTTTGGACATTTTTGCGAATCTAAAGGGATGAAAAATAAATCTCATTTTAATAAAAAAGAGGACAGCCCGCACGCCTTGGGTCACGGTAAACCAAAAATCAAAAATAAGACCCCATCTCAAAAATTTACTGAAAGGGACTACCTGGGAAATATAATATCGTTTAATTTTAAGTGGAACTAAAAAGCCAGCAACAAAGAAACTGCCAAAAGGATAATTTAAAATGGTCCGGCCTTTTCTCTCCAAAAACATATTATCCACATCAAAATGGTGAACCACCTCATATTGATGGCCATGCTCAACTCTCACCCCATCAAATTCGTAGGGAACCAGTAAAAATCTTATTTCTGAACTGATTGCTTTGTGAATTTCTTTTTGAACCGCAGGCCACCAAAGGCCAGCGTCATGATTGCCCCACATGTATGTGATTCTTCCGCCGGTTTTTAGAAAAGCTTGAAGTCCAGCAATCACCTTGGGGTGACCTTTCAAAATGCGGCGAATTTTATAAACCGCAACACTCTCAAATATTTCATAGGGGGTGCGGGACGTGGTTCTAGCCTGGAGCATGTCGAAAAAATCGCCGTTGATGATGAGCTCAACATGCTCTTTTTCGTAATGGCCTTTTCTGTAATATTCTAAAAATTCTACGAATTTGTCGTCTTTTCGAAAATCTTCTAAAGGATTTATACCGCCATCTGGAAGCACCGCGCCGGTGCCCAAATGAAAATCACTAATGATAAGCTTGAAATGTTTCATAGATGCTGTACCTCCTATTATTGTGCCAAAGAGGAAAGGTTGACGCAAGGGGCGCACATTAAAATTAAGTTGACATAAAATGCGGTACAGACAAACTAGGCTAACATCTAACGACGGAGGAATCCCATGTTCAAATCCACACTTATCGTTTTTCTCGCGGTATTCACTTTAGCTTCCGCAGCTCAAGCTCAAACACCAAGAAGAAAAGCTCCTGCCGCAAGACCGGCAAAATATGAATACAGAACTCCTGTGGCAAGCACTATGCCCGCTAGCCCCTGGGACTTCTCAGCCATGCTGGGCTTGTATAATCCGGGCGTTGGATTTGGTGCTCTGGCCGCGTACAGAATTCTAGATCAGGTTCTTCATGAAGGCGACAACAGCTTAAGTTTTGAATCAGGAATAAATTTTGTTTCTGTCAGTGACAGCGTGGCAAGCAGCAGCGTTTCCTACACACTCATTGAAATTCCCTTCCAAGCAAGGTGGGATTTTCGATTGTCTGAAGGAAAGCTCATTGTGGGCCCCAGAGCGGGATTCAACTATCTTTCGGGTTCTTCAGTTACAATTAATAACGTCAATTATACTATCAGCCGAAGCGGCGGCATCTTTTTTCAGTTAGGCGGATTTGGAATGTACCGCTTCACTGAAAATCTTGCCGCAAGAATCGGAATCGGTTTTGGTGGTTACACGTCAATTATGTTGGGTTTGAACTACGCCCTCTAATGAGGAAAATTCATGCTAAGACTAGGATCGGTTTTTTGGTCGACCCAAAATATACCTGAACTATCTAAAAAATTTCAGGCCCTTGGATTTCTTGTGGGAAATTCCCGGCGCTACCCTGACAATCGGGCGGTATATTTTGGACCAGACGCCATTGAATTAACTGCCGATTCCCGGTACTCAGGCCAAGGGATCACTGCACTAGAATTTGACTCTGACGATATTGTTCAAGACTATGACAAACTGAAAATAAAAAGTCTTGCCGCAGAAAAAGCTCAGGGGGCTAAAGATTCCCTGCGCCATATTCCATTGTGGTACGGATTTTCTTTAGTCGCAGACAAAACGCCGGGAATCAAAGCTTGGGTTGTCATGGACTCAGCGGAGGCCATGAAGACCGATGAAAGTGCCGTTCTTCCAATTAAACATGTGAACACAAGTTTTGGCCTGGAGTCGGTGAGTTTTTCGACCCCAGAGCATGACAGTTTTTCAAAGAAATGGGCGGAAATCACCCAAAGACCTTCATCAAAAATTTCTTGGAATGAGTTTGAAAAAACTTCTGGTTCTCGAGTCACAATTGGAGATCGTTTTTTAGATTCTGTTCCCCTTACCGGCGGCGGCTCAGGGGTTTTCATGCTTACTGTTCAAACCATTGACCTGGAAAAGGCTAAAGAAATTTGCGTTGCCGCAGGTGGGAAAGTGTCTCGCTGTGCCTCTCGAGACGGATTTATTTTAGACCAAAGTTTTCTGGGGGGAGTTCACCTCAGGTTCATTCGTTCATTTTGGAAGCCTTATATTCCTGAAACGAGGCACAACGTACCGTTTTACCGAAGAGAAGATGGCTTTCGCCCTTTAGGCGGTTCTCACACCTCTACACTCCTTCAAGGTTTTGACGATCACTGGGAAAAGTAATCAAGAATTAAGGAGAGACGGCCCTTCTTCTGTGGGAGCCGTGGGGGGAGCTGTGGGCGAGGTTAAACCCAACTTATCAATCGTATTTCCGAATCCGCTGATTCTGTTTTCAACATTCTGGTATTGAGTTTGAGCATCTTTTAAATGTTTTCCAACTTTCTCAAAATCCGTCATAAACTTTTGGAAATCGGATTTTAATTTTAACATCACTGATTCAATTTTCTTTGCCTCATTTTGAATTTTGAGACCTCTGAATCCTACGGAAATAGCCTGAAGATAGGCATAAAAAGAATTAGGTGAAACCGGCACCACATGTTTTTTCAGACAATATTGATGGAGTACGTTGTCCCTCATGAGCTCATGAAAAACACTTTCTGCGGGAATAAACATAAAAGCGAAATCCAAAGTTTTATCTGGAATAATATATTTCGAAGCAATGCTGTCCACCATGACCTTT
>JBBQPV010000237.1:0-4410 GCA_038216925.1 Bdellovibrionia bacterium | reverse complement strand
ATCTGACCAGGGATTAAGACAAGCCAGCACTCTACGTTTTCTGTAATCAACTCTCATGACAAGAAGATAAAAAAGTGGGACAGAGACGGTCACCAATGAAATAAGATAGCCCCATGGCAATCCAAAACAAAAAAGTAAAGTCAGACCCACCAAAAAAAATATCACTGATGACCCAAAGTCTGGTTGCTTGAGTAAAAGTAAAACAGGAATCGCCACGAGAGCTAAACACATAAACCAAAAGTTCAAACCTTTTTGATCTTTAGACTTTTTAAAAGTCATGAGCCAAGAAAAAATAAACACCGCCATTAATTTTGCAATTTCACTGGGCTCAAGATGAAAACCACCGGGTAAAGAAATCCACCTTGCCGCACCACCTGCTCGGTAAGCAAGGCCCGGAATGAAAGTGGCCAACAGGGCACCAATTGTTAAAATGTACATGGGCCAAAATAATTTTTTAAAATAGGAGAACGGAACGAGACTGGCTCCCCATAAAGCGCAGAGAGAAATGCAAACAAAGATGGCTTGCCGTTTAAAAAAATATAAACCGTCACCGAAATTTTCCGTGGCAAAAATAAAACTGGCGCTATAAATAAGCACCAGTCCAATTCCCATCAGGGAAAATACGCAAAGAAGTAAGCTTCCATCTAAACTAGAGTTTTTGTATGAGTTCCTTGAAGTAGTTGCCACGCTCTTCAAAGTTAACAAATCTATCGAAGCTAGAGCAACCAGGACTTAATAAAATAATGTCCCCACTCCTAGACTTTTGGTAAGCCACCAAGACGGCCTCCTCAAAAGTGCCTATAATGAAGGTTTCACTGAAGTCACCTATGGTTCTGTTCAGCCTCTCCTTGGATTCTCCAGTGAGGATCAAGTTTTTAACTTTCTTCCGCACAGGCTCCACCAGCGGACCAAAATCCCCGCCTTTGTCCTTGCCCCCGGCAATCAGAATGACGGGCTCATCAAAGGCTTCAAGAGCTTTCACTACGGAATGGACATTTGTGGCTTTGGAATCGTTATAAAAATCCACTCCACCTTTTCTTTTCACAAATTCCAGGCGATGGGGAAGTCCAGGAAAACTATCTATGACTTTTTGGATCACGTCAGGTTTTGCACCATAAGGTCTAGCTGCAATAATAGCTGCCATGACGTTTTCAATATTATGCCTGCCTCTGATTTTTATTTTACTTAAGGCATAACGCTCCATTTCACCAGTGGCATGGTAATAGCGGATTTCCGGCGCCTGAGCACTGGTGGTAAAACTCACCGCACCGCCGATTTTTTTTATCTGCTCTTCCAGTCCTGCTTTTCTAGAAAAATACTGTAACTTCGATCTTTGTAGAACCGGATCTCTTGCGCAATCAATAACCAAGGCATCATCTGCATTTAATATAGAAAAAGACTCGGAACTTGCGTTCTTAAAAAGTTTTTTCTTCGCCTGAGTGTATTCGCCCATAGACCGGTGACGATCGGTATGATCCTCCGCTAAATTTAGCAAAACCGCATGATGAGGCTTGAAAGTCTCAACGGTTTCCAATTGAAAACTAGAGACTTCCACCACCAATACTTGAGCTTTTTGTTTTTGCATCACGTATTCAATAAGTGGACTGCCAAAGTTTCCACCCAGCCAGACATTGACGCCGGATTCTTTCAAAAACTCATAGGCCAATTTCGATACGGTGGACTTACCATTTGTTCCCGTAATGGCAATCATCGGTTCTTTTTTCATGGTACTTGCAAGTTCCATCTCACCAGTGACAGGAATACCGCTGACCCGCGCGGTTTCAATAATTTTATGATGAGGATTCACCCCTGGGCTTAAGACGATGAGATCTTGATTGGTGAACGCTTTTGGAGTGTGACCTCCCAGATCCCAAATAGGTTCAAATTCTTCCAAAGAATCAGCAATGGGACCCAGCTGCTCCCGAGTTTTTACATCACTGATGGTGATTTTAGCCCCTTGTTGATGAAAAAATTTGGCCAAAGAGATTCCGCTCTTTTGTGCCCCAACAATGAGAACTCTTTTATCTTTATATTTTGACATCCTTTATTACCTCAACTTCAAAGTACTAAGTGCAAATATTGCGAGTAGAATGCTGATAATCCAAAATCTCACAATCACTTTTGGTTCTGCCCACCCCTTAAGTTCATAATGGTGATGAATAGGCGCCATTTTAAAAACCCTTTTCCCCGTGAGCTTAAAAGAACCCACTTGGATGATGACAGACAAAGCCTCCACTACAAAAACTCCGCCCAGGATAATCATCAGAATTTCATTTTTAGTCAATACGGCCATAGTGCCTAAAATTCCACCCAAGCTAAGGGAGCCAACATCGCCCATAAAGACTTGCGCAGGGTATGTGTTATACCAAAGGAAACCCAGGCCTGCAGCCGCTATGGCAGCACATACTATAGCCAATTCCCCCGCCCCTTTGACAAATGGTATTTGCAGATAGCCCGCAATTTTTGCATTTCCACAAATGTAGGCTAGTAGGGCAAAAGTCAGAGCGTTTATCATCACGGGACCGATAGCTAAGCCGTCCAGGCCATCGGTGAGATTCACAGCATTTGCCGTACCCACAATAACCAGCATTCCCACTGGAATGTACCAAGCCCCAAGATGAAGGACTGCTCCCTTGAAAAAAGGGAAATCCAGAACTGAACCCGTTTCCGTGGTTTTATAAATGACTGTGCAAATAATTCCGGCCAGTAAAAATTCTAGAAAAAGTCTAAGTTTTCCACTGAGACCTTTTGCATTTTTCTTAGACACCTTCATGTAATCATCGGTGTAACCAATAAGCCCGTATCCCGCGCAAATAAAAAGTGAACACCAAACCAATATATTAGATGTGTCTGCCCAAAGTACGCTGGTGATAAAAATACTGAGTAAAATCAGCGCTCCGCCCATAGTCGGCGTTCCTGTTTTTGCTAAGTGGGACTTCGGGCCGTCTTCTCTGATACTTTGCTTCATTTGTTGAGATTGTAATTGTTTGATGAACCGAGGACCGAGTAACCAACAAGAAAGAAAGGCCGTCAGAAAAGACAACAGAGTTCTGAAAGTCAGATATTTAAAAACATTAAATGCCGAGATTTTCTCGTGCAGTGAATATAAAATTTGATATAGCATTTTTAATTATATTTTATTTCAAAGTTTTGAGGCTGCCAAAGAACCACTAGTTTTTCCAGTTTCATGCCTCGGGAGCCCTTTACCAGAACCATGTCGTAACTTTCTAACATAGCTCCAAAATCTACTGCAAGCTTTTCTTCATAAACCTTTGATTTAACAATGGTTTTAGTAAAACCGCCTTCTTTCAGACCTCTTTCCACTTCCGCACACATAGCACCTTGCAAATATACCGCTTCTGCCCCTGCTTTTGCCATTTCCATTCCTAATTCATAATGGAGGCGGGGGCCATGAGATCCCAGTTCCAACATGTCTCCCATAACTAGATATTTCTTGCCGTGAGTTTTAATTTTAGAAAAATTCTCCAGTGCAAGTGAGGCACTTGCGGGATTAGAATTATATGCATCAAATAAAACTTTTGCACCGGAGGCAAGTTCAATGAGTTGGCCCCGTCCCCAAGATCCCTTACATTTACTCAGTCCCTTCCAAATCATGGGAGCATCTACTCCGCAAGCAAGTGCCGCCGTCGCAGCGGCCATGCAATTTGCGACTTGTTGCCTGCCGTAAACATGCACACGAGCCTGGCCCGGTTCACCTTCAATCACTCCTTGGACGTCGATATAATCAAATGTAAAAATCTTTTCCTTTAGAGATACGTTTACGTCACGGGCATGGGAGGAATAGGTCATGACTTTGCAATCACCTGGGGCCCGGGCACGCATCATCGCAGTATATTCATTGTCTAAATTATAAATTCGAGTAGCCCCAATGGGTGCATTGTCATAAATCTCTTCTTTAGCGCGAGCAATTCCTTCGATGTTCTCAAAATTTTCAATGTGACCACTACCCACATTTGTCACAAGCACAATATTAGGTTTAGCAAGTTTCACAAGGTCCGTGATTTCTCCTGCGTGATTCATTCCCATTTCAATAACGCTGTATTTATGTTCTTCCCTTAATTCTAGGAGAGTGAGCGGGACCCCAATGTGATTATTGAGACTTCCCCTAGTTGAAAGGGTGGGATGCTTTTGACTTAAGACAGTATGAATGAATTCTTTAGTCGTCGTTTTTCCGTTACTCCCAGTCACGCCAATCATTTTTCCGTTCCAACGATCTCGATGCCATGACGCAAAATTTTGTAAAGCGCTGAGAACATTATCAACTTTTATTAATGTCGCCTCAGGATTTTTTAATGTCACATCTTTTTCTATTATAATAGCTGAGGCGCCTTTTTCTGCCGCCTCTTCAACAAAATTATGTCCGTCAAAATTCTCGCCCTTTAAGGCAAA
>JBBQPV010000236.1:0-4412 GCA_038216925.1 Bdellovibrionia bacterium | reverse complement strand
TTTAATAAAAGAAAACCATTTCTGATCGGAAGTATTGTCGTTGCCGCAGCAACTATTCTTCCCCTATGCAATAGCCATTCATATTTTTCGATTTTGCTTCTAAGCGCCACACAAGGATTTTTCTTTTTACCCGCATTTTCTTTATTGATCGAAATGTGTTCAGACATAGCCGGAGAAGCTCGCGCCGGTTCCGCCACGGGAATCCTTATGCTCCTCGGAAACGCAGGTGGAGTTGTTGTAGTGATGGCAATGGAATGGGTAAAAGGTGCTGCCGTGGATTTTCATGCGGGAGTGAATTTACTGTTTTATCTACTTATAATGTCTGTGGTGATAGCCACGCGCGTGCCGGAAACAAAATGGCACAAGTAAGCGGGTAGCTTTTGGCTATTTGAGTTTTCTCAGAGAGTCACTGACTTGATCCCGCTTTTCACTGATAACAAGCCACTCCGCTTCCGCAATTTCAATTTCTTTTTGAGCTTTGACAAGTAGGTCAATAGTTTCTTTCAACACAGTTCCGCTGCTGCTAGCAATCTTATGATTGAGGGTCTTAATTTCTTTGCCTAGAGTTTCTAATTTTAAATCTAAAGCCGCCAAAGCTTTTTCTGAGGATTTAAATTCCCGATCTAAATTCTTTTTCATGTCTTTGTAATTAAAATCAGGAGGCCTAAGCTTTTCAGACTTATTTGAATGCAACTCCGGAGTTGTAGTTTCCGCACGTCGCTGGGCCAGAGCCCCACTTTGCAAACTCCACACATATTCGTCATACGTCCCAGGATACACAGAGGCCTGGCCATGATTGATTTCCAAAATCTTTTTAGCTACTCGTCTGATAAAACTACGATCATGACTTACTACCGCTAACGTGCCTTCGTATTTCATCAACGCTTGAGTCAGGGCTTCCACCGTTTGGAAATCCAAATGGTTAGTGGGCTCGTCTAAAATTAAACAAGGTGCTTTTTGTAAAAGTATTTGTCCCAAGGCCACACGAGATTTTTCTCCACCGGATAAAACGGAAATTTTCTTTCTCACGTCTGCTCCGGAAAAAAGTAAAGACCCCGCCATGTTTAAAATTTCTTGGCTGGTCACTTCTTTATGGGCCTTAGCTTCAAGCTCACTCAGAACTGTCCCGTTGGGGTTCAGATTTTCAGCAACGTGTTGGGCGTAATACCCCACGCTCACCTGATACCCAAGTTCCATTTTACCGCTGAGCGGTTTCATGACCTGGGCAAGAACTTTCAGAAAAGTAGATTTTCCCGCGCCATTCAGGCCCACGACTGCAAGGTGATCTCCATTTTTTAAAATATAATTTACGTTTTTTAAAACTACTTTTTCACCGTATCCGCAATCAGCATTCTCTAAGGTAATAATGTGTTTTCCGGCTTTTGATGGTGCTGGCAATTTGATGGCTGCTTTCACAGGCAAGGATTTAAGTTCAATGGTTTCCATTTTATCTAAACTCTTAAGCCGTGACTGTGCTTGTTTTGCTTTACTAGCCTTTGCGCCAAATCTTGCCACAAACTCTAATATTTCATTTTTCTTTTCTTGAAGGGACATGGCTCTCGCCTCAAGTTGAGACCTCAGCATTTCTTTTTGTTCGAAGTAATCATCCAGGTTCCCGTTAAATTTTGTGATGTCTCCTTGTTCAACCTCTAGAATATGATCCGTAGTTCTACGCAAAAATTCTCTGTCATGGGAAATAAGTAAAAATGCACCTTTGTAACCTTGAAGGAATTTTTCCAAAACCAATGTGGTTTCTAGATCCAAATAGTTTGTAGGCTCATCTAACAACATTAAATTGGGTTCTTGGCCGATCAAATAAAGAAGTTTGCAGCGCATACGGTACCCACCGCTGAGAGAAACCACAGGCTTGTCAAAAAGATCGTCTGTAATTCCTAATTCCTTACCCAAGGAACGAAGCTCCCACAGCGGCGTTTTGGCATTCTCACTTAAATAGTGTTCAACGGATTCTTCCGGACCCCACTGGTCATGTTGAGCAAGGTAACCCAAACGCAGCGATTTGGATTTAACGATTATACCCTCATCTAATCCTTCCTGATCGGTTAGGATTTTAAAAAGCGTAGTTTTTCCCGCGCCGTTAGGCCCAATTACGCCAACATGTTCATCATCATTGATGGCAAAATTTGCATCATTGAATAAACTTTTGGTACCAAAGGATTTAAATCCCGCTTGAAGTTGCAATAAATTACTCATCTTGAATAACTGATGACAGCAGACGGACACAATTGCAAGACAAGCCCGTGATTAAATCTGAAAAATATGATACACAGTATAAATGAAATTGAAATCCTTTGAAGAATTGACCTTAAGTCCCCCACTCATGCGAGCGATCACAGAGCTGGGCTACACAGAACCCAGCCCCATCCAGGCCGAAGCCCTACCAATTTTAATGGAAGGTCTCACCGATTTTATTGGTCTTGCCGCCACTGGCACTGGAAAAACCGCCGCGTTTGCGATTCCGTTATTGGAAAAAATCGATCCAAAACTGAAATCTGTGCAAGCGTTGATCTTATGCCCCACTCGAGAGCTTGCTCTTCAGGTAGCGGGTCAAATAGATATCCTCGGAAAATACAAAGGAATCAGAGCACTCCCCGTCTACGGTGGATCTAGCTATGGCGATCAAATCCGTGGGTTCAAACAGGGAATTTCAATTGTTGTTGGAACACCAGGAAGACTAGTGGATCACATGGTCCGCGGCACATTGCTCCTTGCTGATTTAAAAACCATTGTTTTAGATGAAGCTGATGAAATGATTTCTATGGGTTTCAAAGATGATTTAGAAACTATTTTAAAACACATGCCCAAAGGTGGATGTAACACCTGGCTCTTCTCCGCAACAATGAGTAGAGACGTAAGAAGTGTTGCCGATAAATATTTAAAGCAACCAAAACAGGTTCAAGTCAACAGATCAGAAATGCTTTCCACCACGGTGGAACAAATTTATTACCGTGTGCATGAATCTGATAAGCCAGAAATTCTTTGTAAAATAATTGACGCTGCCGACGATTTTTACGGCATTGTTTTTTGCCAAACAAAATTATTAGTAACAGATCTTACCCAATATCTCATCGATCACGGTTACAAAGTAGATTGCCTCCACGGAGATAAAGATCAAAATTCCCGTGAGCGGACTATGCGTGCCTTCAGGGAAAGAAAAGTGCGACTGCTTATTTGTACAGATGTCGCCTCCCGGGGTCTTGACGTTAAAGACGTCACCCACGTTATTAATTATTCTATTCCTAGAGAGCTTGAAAGCTATGTTCATCGCATTGGCCGTACAGCCCGCAGCGGAAAAGCTGGTGTGGCTATAAGTTTGGTGACCCCTAGCCACAGAAATCTCATCGGCCGCATAGAACAAATGACCCGCAGTCGAATGACCGAGGGAGTGTTGCCCACTAGAAAAGACATTGGCGCTAAGAAAATATCTTTGGTGCTAGAAAAATTCAAGTCGGAAAAAGCGTTTGATCGCGCGTCTGCATTGATGGACCACAATTGGAAAGAATTATTAGCTTCTATGAATCCAGAGGAAATTGCAGGACGATTTTTATCCATGATGTTCACAGACCTTTTTAACGAGAGAGAAAAATCCCGAGTAGCAGCTCCCCCAGAACCTCGACAACGGCAAAATGGTGGTGGTGGTGGTGGCGCGAGAAATTACAGCGGCGGCAATCGCGGTGGAGAAAGCTCACGTTATGCAAATGCCAGCGGTCGAGGTGGTTTCAGTAATGGTGGCGGTGGACGAAGTCACCATAGAGCTGAAGGACGTGGAAACGCTAATGCCAGCAGCGGATTTAGTTCTCCAAGACGAACTGAAGACGGTCCTGGCGGAGCATTTCCCCGCACCGAAGTTCGAAAAGGCAAAGGCGGTCCCATCCGCCGAAAACACACATAACACTCATGTTAACGATTTTTATCGACGCTGACGGGTGCCCCGTCAAAGATGAGATATATAAAGTAGCCCAGCGATATCAGTTAAAAACTTATGTTGTTGCCAACAAAGCACTAAAAATACCGTTAAATTCTTTAACTGAAATGGCCGTCGTCACCGGTGGATTTGATGCCGCCGATGACTGGATTGCAGAAAAAATCGAGAAAAATGATATTGCCGTCACTGCAGATATTCCCCTTGCGGATCGATGCTTGAAAAAAGGAGCGAGAGTCATTGGCACTAAGGGAGATGAATTTACTATTGATAGTATTGGGGACCAAATGGCAACACGTGAACTAATGACCCATCTTAGAGCTATGGGAGAATCTCGCGGGGGGCCTGCGCCCATGGAAAAAAAAGATAGATCTAGGTTTCTCTCTAAACTAGACCAAGTAATCCAATCTATTAAAACTTCAAATAAGTAACTAGCCCTTAAAATTAAATCCTTTTTTTGTGAACAACGCCC
>JBBQPV010000235.1:0-4424 GCA_038216925.1 Bdellovibrionia bacterium | reverse complement strand
CATCACGTAAATTCAGTTAAATGTAGAAGTGGGACGAAGGCAATGTTTTTTTTGAGTCTGTTATTTCTTGTTAGTAATCGTAGTTCTGCTATTGCGGCATTGCCAATTCCGTCGTGTCCTTTTTATCTAAGTGAATTGACACGAACAAATAGTGTTTTGACTCCTACGACTCAATATTTAAATTTAACTCGTTATATGACGTTAGAAAAAAATATTATCTCAACCGGGGAACTTGAAACCATTTCCAATTCACCTGAACCATTGATCCCTACGATAAAAGTTAATAACAATCCTGTTACTGGACAAGTTTACAGGGCAGCGATGGAAAACCTTCTCAGCTTGCATCGGCAAGACCTAAAAAATCATTGGGATGAAATTAAAGCCGAAGTAAAAAAACTCTTGTTAATAGTCAATGAAAGCTCCGTACAGAGGCAAGACGCTAAAAGGGAGACCATTCCTGTTTTTGCCCCTGTGGAAATAGATTTTATCAAATATGAATCGATAGGGGAAGGTTCAGTTAGATTTACTTTTACAATGGAGGGCGGAGCCATGATGGCCGTACTCTGGGACGGCCACGACACTTATCTATTTGACGTTGAGAAAAAAAACAGAATATTACTTGGAGGAAAATTTGATATCGGTGACCATGTGCATCACTTGCAGTTGCCTTCCGGTTCAACCCTCATTTCTACTTACATAAACACTGGTAAACTGAATTTTTATGAACTGACCCCTCAACATGAATTAAAAATTATTAAGGAGGGCGTGAAGGCGGTAATTCCTTTAGATGACATCCAGGTAGAGGTTGACCTAAAAGAAACTCACTTGACGATTAGTCCTCAAGGAAGAATAGCTTTTCTGGAAAAACTCACAAAAGGAGGAGATTTTCCTAATAGAAATAAGATCTTTTATGGATATCTTGAAGTTGAAATTGAAACCGGTAACCAGAGAATTATTCCTATTTTAAATGATGGGATACTTAAATCCACCGTACTTCAAAACGGTCATGTAGTTAGTTATGGAATAAATGAAAAAGAAATTTTATTTGTGCGAGATCTTTCAACTGACACGGTGATAAATGAAATTTCTGTCCCCGCTGATTTTCGTTCTGAGGTAGATCACTTCAGTGTTAATAGCTTTCAACTTGGATCCTCTGAAAGTGAACGTCTTTTCTTAAAGAACTTTTCTCTTGGCGCGAGAAATTCCCGTCCCGCTAAACTTATTGATGTAAGATCTGGAGAGCACTTTGACTTAGCCCGATACTTTGGGGACCAAAATGAACAGAAACCCATCATTGTAGTTAAAAAGGGCAAAGACTATCAAATTGTATACGAGCCCGATGGCGGCGTTGCCGCAAATACGATTTGGGTTTACGATCAACTCACCAAGAAATTGAACGAGGTTCCACTTTCCACAGCGTTCACCGTGACTCGACCTCGAATTATAAAATTAAAAAATGGAGAATCAATTCTTTTTGTTGGCTCTGCTCGCTCCACAGAGGTGGCGGAAACCTTTTTTTATTTAATACTTAGAGAAGGGATTGAGCCTTGGAGCGAATCCGTTAATGTCAAAGGGGTAAAACGATTTGTTGATGCATATGAAACTAAGGATGAACGTATTGAAGCGATATTTGAAACTGAAAAAGGATTTAAAATAATTCAGGTTTATGGACCCGCTACCTGACAAGAATATTTTTAAACTGCCATGCATCTTTGGTGTCTATGTCTTCGGGAAAAAATCCCGGACGATCTTGGAGCGGAGTCCAATCTGTATAAAAACCTTTCACCGTTCCTAAATAGGGCAATTGAAACTCTAAGCAGCGCGCGAAATCCATTTCATCAGCTTCCGTAATTCCTTTATTAGGATTCTCCAGCGTCCAGGCCATTCCCGCAATCACCGCAGAGGTCACCTGTAATCCTGTTGCGTTTTGATAGGGCGCAAGTTGACGGGTTTCTTCAATAGAAAGTTGCGATCCATACCAATATGCATTTTTCCCATGGCCGTAGAGCAAAACTCCAAGCTCATCGGAACCGTCGGTGATTTCATTTTCATCTAAAATATGTTGTTCCGGTTGTCTTACGCCGGCTCTTCCAAATATTTCCTCTAAAGATAAAACCGCATCATTACACGGGTGGTAGGCATAATGACATGTGGGACGATATTCCGCCGATGGGCCAGACCCCACAGAAAAATAATCTGCTATAGAAATCGCTTCATTGTGAGTGACTAGCCGTCCGTATTGAGGACCCAAAGTAGGACACCAAGATCTCACACGAGTATTCGCGCCCGGTTGTTGTAAGTAAATAGCCGCCTGACAGCCGCTCTCGTGGCGACGTCCCGTATCGGGCATCCATTTTTCATGGGAGCCCCATCCCAATTCCGCGGGTTGCATGCCTTCAGATACAAATCCGTCAACGGACCACGTATTCACAAAATTATTTGCTGGTTTCGGGTTTTTTGCCCGCTGGGAATCACGTTCCGCGATGTGAATTCCTTTTACACCAGTTTTTTGCATGAGTTTTGCCCACTCTCCACGGTTGTTGGGAGTTTCAAAGGAAATTTTCAAATCAGTGGCTAAATTAATAAGAGCCTTCTTCACAAACCAGGAAACCATCCCAGGGTTTGCACCACAACAAGAAACGGCTGTGATCCCCCCCGGACTGCGGGTTCTCACAGATAAAAGATTTTCCCTCAGTGCGTAGTTAGAGCGGGAAGAGGGGGATTTAGTTTCATCGAAATAAAATCCTTCCCAAGGCTCAACAACGGTATCTATGTAATGGACACCTAAATCTCTGCATAAATTCATGACGTCCACTGAAGAAACATCCACGGAAAGGTTGACGCAAAAACCCTTACCTGAACCATTTTGTAAAAGTGGAGTTAAAAGTTCTTTAAAGTTAGCTTCTTTTAAACCCTTTTGAATAAATTTAATCCCTCTTTCATCAAGAAGTTTTTTATTTAAGGGATTAGGGTCAATGACGACTAATCTGTTTTTGTCATATTTGAAATGACGTTCAATGAGAGGGAGACAGCCTCTTCCAATGGAACCAAACCCAATAATAACGATTGGGCCGGTGATTTCTCCGTATAGCGCATTCTTTGAATTATTCATGACAACTCGTTTACACAAGTTGTCCATGAACATCAACTGTAAAACATGAAGTACAATTTACCCTGGCGGCCACTTTGACCGCCGGGCAAGTATGCTTTACTTCACAACTCCTGCACAAAGTGGAATTGTGTAATTGCGGTAAGTTTGTTGACTGACTTCACCATGATAAGTTGTCGTTTCTACATTAAAAGTTAAACCAGTTTTTACAGTTTTACTTACAAATCTTTGACAGGGTTGAGCGCCCTCCCCTGCAGGAGTATAGTAAGCGCATTCTGTTACGGTGACATTTCTTGAAACCTCTAAAGGTCTTGCAGCATAAGCGGCACATTGGGTTTCTGTCTCGACGTATTCACCGGTTCTTGCATTTTCTCCGTCTTTCAGCAAACGCCTTACAGATCCCGCTTCACCTTGATTAGAGTATGCGTATCTGACACTTGCTGTGGCGACGCAAGTTTTCACTGGTTGAATAGAACGTAAAGTATTTGCAGTTGCGCAGGCGTTATTAATTGGAAGCCCATTGATTGAGGGCCAGCTTTCAAATGAAGTGTCGTATGCAAAAGACAAAGACCCACATAACATAAAAAATAAAGACAATATTACTTTCATGATTTCCTCCGTATTTAACAATCCATAATTGGACTATTCGTTGATGGTTATATTCCAGCAACTAAGTACGGAAGTTTCTAGTTAAATTCCTGCTTTTATTTCCTTAATCAATTCTTTAAGAAGGGCAGTTTTCTTTAATTCTTCGTAGGCTTGTGCGGCAGCGTCATAAATGTTGGGTTCTATATGTTGATTTTTAAGGAGTTTTGCGACTATTTTTGTCGCCTCGTTCTGATCTTTTGCAAGCCCTGTCTGAATATAGGCGCTGGTTATCCATTCTTCCATTTGGCCTATGGATTTCAGAGCGTCAAGGGACATCATAATTTTCTGAATGCCGGCGTATGTATGAATGTTAATAGCGCAAGGGTTTTTGTTGTAGCTGGTGGGTGCCAGTGTTCCATATTTCTTCACCTGATAGGGATCTTCAAGGAGATTTGCATAAAGAGGAATTGGCGAGGGACCATTTTCTAGGATAACTAGCCCATCTAATGCCCGCGTCATGATCATAATCCAGCGTAAGTCGATTTTGAGCTTATGGATTCCTGAATCTAAGGTCCCCATGTCATATTGTTTGCGGTCTATTTTTTTTACATATTTCAATAATGCGTTTAATACAAATCTTCGATCCTCTTTGTAAGAGGCTGTCTCTAATGATTTTACAAATTTTTTTAGTTTTCCAATGGGGGATTGGGCATCAGTGGATAGCCAT
>JBBQPV010000234.1:0-4426 GCA_038216925.1 Bdellovibrionia bacterium | reverse complement strand
GTTTACATAAAGATGTCCCCCGGGAATGGCAAATGCGTTTACTTCCGAGGAATCAACAATATTAAAAGTGTAATTAAAGTGAGGATCCTCAACACCTTTTGTGATCATTTTCTGACCCAAAGCAGTGATGTATTTGTCTAGAATAGGATCATGCATGATTTTCAGTTCTTTACTTACTTCCCCAGCAAAGCTGTTACCCATTCCTTCTTCTTGTTGATAACTGTAAAAATTAAGTCCCGTCCCAGATTTTGAACAGGCGGCAACGGAGAGTGTCAATAAAGTAAGACTAATCAAATAAGTTTTCATAGGCGTATCTTAGCAAAGTAAAATAGAAATTTTAAAGCTTAATTTTGCAGTTTAAAATGCTGCGTGAGACAAAAAGCAGGGCTTTTCCTTTGACACGTAAAGCACAGGATTTTCCTGGCACCGTGTGGTTACTTAGGCCGTGAGAAGGGTGTTTTATCACCATGTTTTTAGTGGCAAACTTTGCCCCGGAAACAGTCATGCGAAACTTTGATGGGGACACAACGCTGAATAATGAGGCTGGCCTGCAATGAAATCTAACCTGTGAATTGTGTAACCCAGTGACCCACCCGTGCTCGTCGGCAAAATATGAATTCTGATTATCTAGCGCTAGCATGAGATTTACAAAGAGGTGGTCTGATCGATTCTCAAATTCTGTATGGGCACCAATAATTATTTTGCTTGCAGATTTTGGAAGTAAATCCAGTGCCACTTCCAGATCGCTCAAGTCTTTAACCGTCGGTAACATTATAGATTTACGGGCCCGAAACGTAATTTGAGGGGGCAGGGAATCACCATCTCCCACAAAGAGTTCAGCAGTTCTTTTAAGTTTATTTAGCATGACGGCGCCGCGGTCTACGGCAACAACGTGGGTTGAAATATTTGATAGTTTTTTTACAAAAGAAAACGGCGGAAGTTTTCCGCCGCTTATTATCAAATATTCAAAGTTCACAGATTAATTTGCTTTGACGAGATCTTCTGAAACCGACCTCTTGAAGGAAATAACATTGGACTCATACTCCTCCATGGAGGGCAGAGGCGATAAAGTATGTGCAACAAATTCTTCTTCCAAAACAAGATCGATTGTCTCTTTAATTCGGCACAAATCTACTGAGCTGAGCCCTGAAATTTCGCAAACACGGATGGCTCCAACCAAGCTTCCTTCCACTCTTACAGGTATAAGCATGTTGTTATGGGTGACTATAAGAGGGGCGCCAGCATTTCTGCGAACTGTTTCATAAAATACGACCTGCGCGGGTGAAACACTCTGAGAAGAAATAAATTGAATGTTTACGTCAAAGCGCTTCGAAATCATTTCGTCAAGCTTTTGAACTGCTACATGGAAATCAAGTTTTAGCATCTGTGCGAACCTCTCTTCTGAGCTCTGGTTTAGCAACGCTTGTGCCATTCAAACCGCGCCCATACATTGGACCAGCTCCTATGGAAGGCGGGTTAGAAGTCAGAAAAATATTTTTGTAGTGTGCGTTCTCGAGTCGAATTACTAATGAATGGTGTAAAAACAACAAAACCCCGACGCCTTCTGGGCGCCGGGGTTTCTCTCAAATTATTTCAATAATTTACGTTTATCTAAACCGTATTTCTCAACTTTCATGATGAGACCCGCTCGAGAAATCCCAAGTTCCTTGGCCAGTTTGGACTTGTTCCAACCTGTGCGGCGGAGACCTTCACGGATCATCTCTCGCTCCAATTCTTCTAGAGCATCTTTGAGTTTTCCGTGAACCCTGGTTCCCTGAACCTTGTTCTTTTCCCCATGTTCTAAGAGACGTGGTGAGAGCATATCTGCGGTGAGTTTTTGCTCATCCCCGGCGAGAACCACAAGACGTTCAATTTCATTTTGCAGTTCACGAATGTTTCCAGGCCAGGGGAAATCGTAGAGTTTTTCCAAAGCACGCTTAGTGATGATTCGCTTTTTCTGAGCTTTTTCAGTAGCGGCGTGATCTAGGAAAAAATCCACTAATAAGGGAATGTCTTCTTTTCTATCACGAAGTGGCGGAACCCGAATATTAATGACGTTTATTCGATAATATAAGTCTTCTCTAAATAATCCTTTTTCAACCATGTCTTTAAGGTCGCGGTTTGTTGCCGCTAAGATTCTCACGTCTACTTTTCTAGTTTCAGTTGATCCAACAGGAATAAAGGTTCCCTCTTGAATAACTCTGAGAAGTTTTACCTGCATGCTGGGTGATGTGTCACCGATCTCGTCTAAAAAGAATGTTCCTTTATCCGCAATTTCAAATAATCCCTTTTTGTCCTTAATAGCTCCAGTGAAAGATCCCTTCACGTGACCAAATAATTCTGAGTCCAGTAAGTTCTCGTTAAACGCAGAACAGTTCTGACTCACAAAAGCTTTGTCTTTACGGGGAGAGTTATAGTGAATCGCTTTTGCGATTAACTCTTTACCGGTTACGTTTTCTCCCATGATCAAAACTGTGCTCTCAGACGCCTTGATTTTATCAAGGAGTCCGTAAATTTCCTGCATGGGTTTTGATTTACCAATCATATTGTCATATTTATATCTCACACCAAGCTCTTTATTGAGTTCACTGATGCGAGTTTCACGGCTCTGAATT
Source organism: Bdellovibrionia bacterium (assembly GCA_038216925.1). Lineage (GTDB taxonomy): Bacteria > Bdellovibrionota > Bdellovibrionia > JABDDW01 > JABDDW01 > JBBQPV01. The sequence goes on along the minus strand of JBBQPV010000234.1, from coordinate 1,811 downwards.
TCTGTGTGTAAAGTGACAACTTCTTGTCCAACAAGGTCAACAAGTTCTACAAAGTAATTTGTCTCGTCGTCTTTGAGGGCATGAATTTTTGTAATCGCTTGTTCTATTTCAGAACCATTGGCTCCAAATGCGGCCAGTTGCTTTTTCATGTTCTCTAGTTTTGCAGGTGTGACTTGGTCTTTGAAAAATCCAAGAGCCACAACACTTCCCATAAATTCCCCGTCAATAATGATTGGGAAAATAGCGGCGTCGTATCCGGCTTCTGGCCATTCTTTTACGGCGTGAGTGGTATTGTTTTTTCTAAGGTCTTCTATAATCACCTTTACAAAATTCGCTAAACTTTCTACCCCGGGCTCTTTAGAAAGTGCAATGCGCACAGCCGGATTAAAAAATGTGTGCTTATCTTTGTTAAAGCCTCTTAAAAATCCTCTGTCATCGGTAAATAGAGTATCAATACCCCACCACTGTTGAATGATAGATTTTAATTTTTGAATGACGTGTATATGTTCAAACTCGTCCCAATTGATCATCGACTTGCTCCTTGAAAGTTTTCTCTCGCATTCACTTACATGAGACTTATCGTCTATATTTCATACAAGTTAACAGGACCTTGTATTTTTCTTAGACAACACACTTTTTACAGGACCTTAGTCCCACCAAAAGGTGCCGATCCACTTTCTGTAGAGGTTTGCGTCATTTGAAGCGCAGTAGTTGGGGAGGGTGAGAAGTAATTGACAGTTAACTGTCAAATTGAAAACTGCATGAAGCAGGCGCCTGGTTTGATATAGTTCACGATATTGACATTACTCATAGCTACCGCTTTACTGTTCTCAAATGCGAAGAGAAATTACGATCATACTCTTATTAATTACCCCGATAGCGAGTGCGGGTGGCAATTTTCCTTTGCCTGCACAAGCTAAGGTCACAACAAATATATCTGGGGTCCTTGTTTCACCAGGGGGAAAATAAAGTATAAAGGGGAGTCATTTAGTTGGGCTGCTCGCGAAGGTAATCTACTGTTTACGAATTATCCCCAGGGGAAAGAAAACATTTTGGGGGGAGAACAAACTGATGGCGACTAAAAATACTTACTGGGCCGTCATGAGCTTCTTTAAATACTGTCCTGTGTGACTGCCTGCTGTGCGGGCAACCACTTCTGGCGGACCGGTCACAACAATATTCCCACCCTCAAAGCCGCCTTCGGGACCAAGGTCAATGATGTAATCCGATTGTCTGATCACTTCCAAATTGTGCTCAATAATAATCACACTTCCGCCACTGTCTATGAGGCGATTAATCACCTTCATCAGCATTTCAACTTCTCTGAAATGTAGACCGGTAGTGGGTTCATCTAAAATGTACAAGGTCTGTTTTTGCTGGGAGTTTTGAAATTCCTTAGCTATTTTTAGACGCTGAGATTCTCCTCCACTTAATGTAGAGGCTGGTTGTCCCAAAGTTACATAATCTAGCCCGACTTCTTTCAATAAAGAAAGAGGCCGACGAATATTAGGGTAATTCACAAAAAAATCCATGGCCTCCAAAACGGTCATGTTCAAAATATCATTTATATTTTTACCTCGATACTTCACTTCTAATATTTCTTTTTTGAATCTTTTGCCATCACAGGCGTCACATTTTAATTTAATTTCCTCCATGAAAACCATGTCAATGGTCTCATAACCTTCACCCTTACAAACGGGACAGCGGCCGCCATCAATGTTGAAACTAAAATAGCCAGCGGTATAGCCCCGTTGCTTTGCCTCCTGTGTGCCAGACATGATTGCCCTAATATCATCGTATACTTTTAAATA
>JBBQPV010000233.1:0-4463 GCA_038216925.1 Bdellovibrionia bacterium | reverse complement strand
TTCTTGAGCCAAGACTTAATATTTGTCATCTTACTTGAGCGGTCCTTATAATCCAGTAGCACACCGTCTCCGTTTGTACTGATATCTACTCTATCTACTCGGCCCCTGAACTCCCAGCCCGATGAACCAAAGGGAGTTTTTGCAAATTCCAGCTCTCCTTTTTCAGCATTCCAATGAATGTAGCCCCTGAAGCCCAACTCCGCCTTTGTTTCTCTATGGCGGGGATAGGATTTTTTCCATTCTAATTCAAAATCAATGAACCTTTGAATTTGTCTGGCCATTCTCCCTCGAGCACTTGGCCAGACGTCTGAAGTTGCGATCATCTGATTTTTTGCACACAGGTCTAGAAGATTAGAAATCTTTTCGTGAGTCCAATCATCAAAGCCCAGGTTAGTAATTTTCTCTGCGGCAGAATGAAGGATTTGACCTCGGGCTTGCGGTGTGGGATCAATCTCAAGATCAGCGTCATCCCTTAATTTAAATCCCTGACTAGCCACATATTTAAAAGGACACGCCCACAACTTCTCCAAGCTAGAAGGACTAAATTTTAATTGGGAGAATTCAATATTAACTTTCTTGGTCTCCACCATTTCTTTCTCAATAAAGTTAAAAACTTCCTCTGCTCTTCCTTTGGGCCAATTTTTAATATTGTTTAGATTCTCCAAGGTAGGCTGTGCTTTGAGATTTTCTTGCAGCCTGACCCAGACCGTTTCTGTGGCACTATCTGAGAACTCTAAAGAATGATTTTTAGCTTTCGCATGTTGAAGCCAATACGCACTTGGAGATATGGAAGCCCCTGCTGAATCCGTGGCTGCGCAACTAAGGACAAGACCAGAATAATTGCCCTCAATAAACCAGTCCAAATCCTCTGTCCAATCTCTCTGCTCAAGTTCCATATCAAATCCAGTTTCCCTCAAAAAGGATTTTGCCTCTTTTGTCAGCATGGCGGAAAAGTCTTTTACAGTGGCTGAGGAATTTAGGCCCAGAAAAATTATCTTTTCAGCTTGCATTTCACTGGCTGAAAAGAAATTGACGCATCTCAACCCTTCTTTGTCAGCAGCTTTATACTCAAAGTCTAATTTGGAAACCGCTTTCTGCCATGCTTCAACCCAAGTTGAAAAATCAAAAGCAAAAAAATCCATTTCAGTTTTCAGTTTCTGCAAAAGCGTAAAGGTTTTATTTTGAATAAATCCTTCTTCTTCCATCCCCACGATAATTTTAGATTTGACCGTCAAAATAATTTTTTCGAATTCGGGATAACGCAGTTCTTTATCGTTCTTTAAAAGCTTACTTAAAAATTCAACAGACTTGGAAACCGCGGGCACGCAAATTTGAGAGCCTTCAAGTGCAGGTTTCAGTAGCTGCCTTTCAGAAACAATCAAATCTGGAAAAGCTTCATACAAATCCTCTGACGTCCAATTTCTTGAGGTGATTTGTAGCATTGCATTTAATTGTCTAAAGAATTTATGTGAAGAAACCGGACTAGATAGAGACTTATGAAGTGTCATTCCCTCCCAATTTAAATCCTGTTCAAGTAGATTTTCATAAATAGATATATCTTGGGCGGTGACGCAGATATTCTTCACCGGAGTGCCTTCTTTGATCCACTGAGAAATTTTCTCAACGGCCTTTCGGGCCTCACCGTCCGGCGACGCACATCTCCAAATCTCCATCGTAGGTTTTTCAGTCACTTGCGATTCCATCACCAGCTCTTCAACGCGAGCTACTCCCAAAGAAAGATTTTTATAAGATTTTTTCTCATAGCTTGAATGCTGAGGAACTATGACCGTCACATCATTATTTTTTGATAATAATTGAATAACGTCCTTTTCCGATTCCCAAAGACTTGCATCCATATCAAAAATAAAATTCATCTGTTTTGGAAAAGTTTCAGGATGCCTCGCTAATACAGAAGGTAGAAAAAAATGCGGAATTCTTTTATGGGACATACAGAACTTAAAAAACTTTCTTCCCGCGTGCACCAGGTCTTCAAAAAGTTCAGTTTGGTCTGAAAATCTATTTTTAAAATCTCCCATCACATCTTCTGCAGAGTCATGGGTTAAAAACGGAGCAAACTGCTTTGAAAAGTCCAATAACGTAGAAGTTGCTCTTGGTCGATTGGTCCACTCCCAACTTGATAGTTCCGAGAGAAACTTTTTTCCCAGGGCCCATTCGCCCACTGGCCCTATAGACAAAAGATCCGGAAGAACTTGCCGCAGTAGGTCCCGCCACAATTCGGCGGCCCGCATGACGGGCTCCCCACTGATGATCTCTCGCTCTTCTAAAAGTCGCTCAAGGAGGATGTTTTTAGTTTGAAGATCGCTCACAACCCAGATGGCTTTGGCAGGGTCAAAATTTTCCCAGAGAGTTTTTTTGCAAGAAGGGTTTGAAAGCCGTACAATTCTTAGCATAGGCTGACATTAGCTTCATAAAAGCGGAAATTAAAGATAAATGAAGGAAAGTTAAATGATAGTAGCAGCACTCAGATTGACGTTCATGGTCCCTCCCGACGGCGGCAGCACCAAGAGCACAGCGCAAAAAATTAAGGACCGGCTGCAACAAAAATTTAAGGTCGCTGTGGCGGAGGTTCAACACACGCAAAGCGGGGAACTTCTCATAGGTGTGGCGTTTGTGGGTAATCAAAAACAAGCGGTTGATGAACGGGTGCAAGATATTATTCGACATTTACATGACTGGCCTGCGGTGGAATTAACTTATGATGAGACTGAGATCATTCACTTTGATGACCTTGAAATTGAACGGGATTTTGTCAAATACAATCCGGATTGACTATCTACGCTGAAAGGCCCGCGGTCTTGCACCAGCGGTGGAACTAAAATCAAAGCTAGGATCCATATTTAGATCGATGGTAAAAGTCCCTATATATCTTCTGTCTTCAGTTTGTCCCGGATAGGCACCTACTTCTATTCCGTAAGTGGCCGCTTCAAATTTCACATATTTGAAGTTTAATGTCACTCCAGCGGTATAATACCCTTGATTGGCTCCAAATCTTACTGCTAGTCCGGGAAATTCCAGCTCCGTGCCTACATGAATTCTTTTTCCAATTTGCTCTTCTGGAATATTAATATGTTTAAAGTCTATGGCGGGTCTGATTTTTACAACGGTTGCATCTACGGTTGCGGAAAATCCTGCAACGGCTTCATCGTCCATAACAGGGGGAGCAAGGCTTCCTGGATTTGGAATGAAGCGAGTTTGACCAATGTCATGCCAGACAAAAGAAAATGACGGTTTAATCCCGTAAGGAAGTTCAATGAGAAGTCCTGAATCAAGACCATACCCTGTTCCAACATTGTTGATCAAAGAAGTAATATAGGAATTACTCAGTGAAGCAAGTGTTGCTGGACCAAATGGAATGCGTCCCCCGTAACGAGTCACACGTTTCACCACCACGCCAAATCTTAAGGCATCTGGAATTAAACTAAACGCAAAACCAGAATTAAAGCCAACATCGTTAGTGGCATTCATGGTCACGTTAGAAAATGCAGGGTTATGGAGATTAAAACTTAAATTAAAATAGTCGTAACCAGCCATTGCAAAACCACGCATGGAAAATGCGAGAGCGTCAGAGATTCCCATCCAAACTTGTTTCCCATAAAAACTGCGAATCAAATTGGAATAACCGCTTCCCACGGCGTTTTGATATGTTGTATATATATCGTAGGCATCGGTTCCAACTTGGAAATCTAAAAGTGTCAGGTGAAGGCCCTTGATTCTATCCAGCGCAGCAGGGTTGTACCAAAGAGCATTGTGGTCATCCACCACCGCGGAAAATGCATTGCCCATTCCAAGTGCACGGGTGTTCATGAAATTTTCAAAAATTTCCGTGGCTTGCACGTTTGCTTGGAAGAAAATAATAGTCAGAACAATCAGGAAGGTCTTCATACTAAGGGCAAATTGGCAATGCCCCCGTGCCCTTTGGACATTTTGATCCCGCAGCAACGGGATCTATGGGTGCATTTGTAAGTTGGCAAAAGGGGTCATTAAGAGGGGCTTTGAGACCGATTCCTAAGTTTGATTCTCCAACCAATGTCCTTCCGCCTTGATTCATCACGGCAGTCACGTTTGCAGTCTGAGTGACAGCGCATGCGCCGCCCAAATTAGAACAAGCCGCCGCGAGGGCTCCAGCCAATCCGTTTCCTATAAGAGAGGTTCCTATTTGACCAAGTATGTCGGTGATATTTCCAATAGCAGTGACGACATGAGCACCATCCACACTGGAGAGGGCGCAATTGTCATAGGTGGCGTCCACTAAACCGTCGTTATCAAGATCCCCCGTTGACGCCATCAGAGTTCCAAGTTTTGCAAACTCCACAAAGAGCAGAAATACGTTTTCATCAGAAGTTCTTCCCGCCGCAGTTGCGGAAATTCCAAGAAGCATTGCCTCCGCAGATACCTGATCTCCGTAATCTCCGTAGTTTGCGCCTTTAAACGTAAACATGAGT
>JBBQPV010000232.1:0-4492 GCA_038216925.1 Bdellovibrionia bacterium | reverse complement strand
ATTTTAAATTTTTTAAATCCATAGAAAAAAATTCTGTAATAAAAGTGATTCTTGAATCATCCAGTGCCCTACCAGAACGGAAGAATCCTTACCTATTAAAGACAAGAAGATATAAAATGTACTTGTCTGAAAGGAGGCGAGTTTGCGAATTCGGGGATGGTGCTTACACTACCTTGAAGATACTGAAGGATGGCACGAGGATATTTAAAGTGTATGCGTCAACGGATGAAGAAAAATATGAGTTGGCTTACAATGCCATTTTATCTTCTGTTGGAGAGGATTTAGACTCACGTAAATTTCATCGTATTCATGGTCTGGGGATTTCATATAAAAACAACCCTACTCTGGTGATACTGCCGTCAGGAGGGGGAAAGTCCGCCCTTGCATCATTACTTCAAGACAATGACAAAATTAAAATTTATTCAGATGAACTCCCCTTACTCAGAAATAAGACGATGTATCCGTTTCCAGTCCGGATTGCCCTTCACGACGGCCCAGCAAAAGCACTTAAATTAAATATACAACCCAATAGAAAGTTAATTAGAAAAAAATTCGGATAGAAGTTCCTATTTCCCATTCATGATTTAAATATTGCTAAACCTATGCCTATAAAGTTTGTCATAGTCGGCAAAAAGCAAAGATCTGGGCCACCTTCGGTAATAAAGTCCACCCGACTGGCTGGCTTATATGCTTTGAGTATTTCCATGGTGGTGGGTATTGGCCTTCCCCAAATGGCGGAACATATGCTGCGGTTCAGAGCACCTCTTTTTAAAATCGCCATGTCACGGTTACGAGAATTAAATAAAATTTTAAAAGATACGCCGGTATTTGTTTTTCATTATACAGACAATGCATTTTTGAACGCACAGACACTCACCCACAGTTTAGAAATGATGACCAGATGACTGGTGATGCCTATATTATTACAGATTCAAAGGACCTAGATTTTTGCAGGGGAGAAGTTTTTTTTGCCGGGAAAATAGAGAATTGCCCGCCCGCTGCGGCACCTATTTTACCCACTAGTTATCCTATAAAGGGACTTTTGAGGTCAATACAAGCATATGCCGTTTATGAATTTCTGAGAAATAAGACTCATAAAAATGTTTATTTTCTCCATTGTGAGGAATTGGCTTTCTATTGTTTGCAGTCTCAAAGAGCAGGTTTAGAGTTTAGAAATATAAAAATTATTATAAAAAACGCTTCCACACAAACGGTAAACGAATTCAAAGAAAAGAGCGCGCCAGCAACACGTCCACTAGTCTCAGTTTGCATGACCCATAAAGATCGGTGGGATTATCTAGAGGACGCATTAATATCTTTGAAAAATCAAACCTATGAAAATATCGAAGTGTTAATATATGACGATAACTCCACAGATACGTTAAAAAGAAAAGAGATGTTGAACATCTTACCCGGTTCGAAATGGATTCAGCATGAAGAGACCTGCGGACCAGGATATTGCAGAAATCGCGCCGCGGAAATGGCCCAAGGGGAATATTTGCTTTTTATGGATGATGACAATTGTGCAAAACCCCATGAAGTAGACTCTTTCTTACGGGCGGCCATCCAAACGGATGCCGACGTCATCACGTGTTCATTTGATGGTTTTCAAGTTGCGGAAAGAAACGGGTTTGAATGCGTGCAGTTTGGACAGAGAAATATTTTTCTAGGTGATGATTTGATTCAAGGCCAAGAGTCTAACTGTTTTGGGGACACCAATTCTTTTTTTAAGAAAAAATCATTTCTAGATGCCGGTGGGTTTGAGGAAAAAAAAGATGCCCCAAATGAAGACTGGAACCTTCTACTTAAAATGTGCAAGATGGGACATAGGATTTTTACTCTGCCCCAGGCTTTATTTTATTACCGCTGGCATTCGGAGCAAAGAACAAAACTCTTTTTTGGAGCTGGTTCTTCTCAGTTTGGAGAAGGGCTTTCAGAACCGTTTTGCTGAAGGTTTTGTAAAAGTGCTGCAGAGAGTCTGTGATCAAAGCAGTTTTCATTAATTCCAGTTTCGACAAACCATTTAATGATTGATCTCTTATCATGCTCTGGATGTTTAAAGTCTTTCTGCAAATCCAGTCGATTTATCCATAATGCATTCAAAAGGGGAGGTAATTTCTTTCCATCTTCGATTAACATCCAACGGAAAAACGAGTGAGCGCCTTCGGAATCAAACGGATTTGAAAAGGATGAAGATAAATCCAGATTCTTAGTGAAATCCCTCATAATTTGCGGAATGGGGATACCGTTTTCCCATTTTTCAAAAACATATTCTCTCTCTAGATACTCTTCTTCGCCCTGTTCTAATAATAGGAGTCGGTATATGTATAAAAGTTCAGTAATAATATGATTCGAACCTGTGGCAGTGTCATTCCTGTGTCTGCTTAGAGTTTGTGGATGTAATATTGAAAATCCACTGAAGTGGAAAAATCGCAACGGTGACCCTCGTACCGTGTACTGGCTTTCAGTTTTATCCAGGCCTCGCTCATGAATATTCCAGTGGGCCACATTGAGTCCCGGGTCTCTCAGGATTCGGATGTTATCCATGAAACCCAATGACAGATCCATCCATTTTTGGTCCGTGAAAAGACCTTCCTTTAAATCGATAAGGCAGTGCCGCCTCAGCCTATCTTGCCACCATTTCAAAAGTTTAAATGAAGGGTCAGATTTTCTTACCGCCATGAAACCTAAATTAAATATTCCTGACTTGAGAGTCGCCTTTTCAGAAACAAGGCTGTTGTCGGCGGTGTCCATGTATAACAAGTGTGGGGTTAAACTCAGATCAGCGCCAACTTCTGAGGGCCAAATGTCACCCATTGGTGCAAATAAAAGGATGTCCGGATCTAAAAATACAACTTCGTCGCAATTTAAAGTGTCAATCAGGAATTGGATGAGGAAGGGCTTTAGCGCCGTTGCGGCTTCAATGAGGTCGTACTGAAACAACATATATTTCAATGGCACATCAGGAAAATGACCCTGAAGCTGAGATAAATCTAAAATTGGAAATTCATGGTCTGGAGCTCCGCCCAACGTTAAAGCATAAAACCGAAGTTCGGGGTGAAACTTCTTTAACGATTGGAAAAGAACTTCTACCCGAGGGTAATAGTTTGTTGCCGCAATAGTACATACAACTCTTTTAGTGCCATTCATGTTTCATAGCTCATCCGGTTAAGTCTAGAAATCCAAGGTGAAGACCATTTGGGAGTGGGATTCTGCGCTCTCTCCCATCCTTTTACAATTATAGATTCAGCTCGTGCCAGAGACTGACGAATTGTCGCCAGTTTAGGCAGGGCACTTCTAATTATGCCCAATTCGTAGTTGATCCAAGATTGATCAAAATCCTCGACGGCCAATGCCAATAGCAAATACATATCTGCCTTTTTTAATGGGCCAGGATTACAGGACAAGGTGAATCCCCAGTAATTTGAAATTTGGTTCTCTATTCTTCCAATAGATTCTAAATCCAGTAGGGTTTCAATTTCAACCCGTTCTTTTTGAAAATGCTGCTCTACCCACTGACTCAAAAAAACTGGAAGTAAAGTGTCAGGCTGATTTTGTAAACATCTTCTCTTTGCCCTATGGCTTTTATAATCATGGTAAGGCGTCAAAGAAGATTCTATAGACTTCTCCATCCAATTTATTTTTCGAAATCGTCTTATATCAGAATAATAGGGTTCTAGATTTTTAAGACATTCACTCAGCTCAGCAAATTCTTTTTCATCATAAATTTCTATCTCCCCTAAAAATGGAAGAAACATTTTTTTTATAAATTTTAGTTTTTGGGCGGCTTTTGGTGAGAGTGAATCAATAAACTGGGCTGGAATAATCAATGACAAATCAAGGTCACTGAGAAACATGTTAAATCCCTCTTGGGTAAGGGCACTATGGCGACTCACCACCTTCACACGCCCCAGTAAAACCGAAAGTAGCGGGGGAATTGAATGGGCGTAAAAGCGCGCAACTCTTTGATGTGCGGGCGTAAATCTCTGATTGTCTGAGAACTTGGCTGCTGCTAACAGAATTGCATAATAGAGCCTCGTAAACGTCAATGTGCTACCCCGAGTTTTATTTTGACACAAAAACTGATCATAGATTAGTATTCACCATTCTAAAAGCGGGGATTTTGTGAACAAGAAAAGAGCTATATGCACGGCTGCGGCGTACAATTATTTTGGTCGCATTGAAGCGTTAGGTCAATCCCTTCACAAGTTTTATCCCGGTATTCCTTTATATGGTTTAGGGGTGGATACATGGTCAGGTAATTTTCCACATAAAATCAAACCGAAACACTTTAAATACGTGAATTTAAAAGATATTCAAAAATATGTAGAAGAAGAGGGCCAGTCCCTTTCTCTTCCTTATATGTTGTTTCAATACAACCTCATGGAAGCATCAACCTCGGTCAAGCCTGTATTTATAAAATATATGTTAGAGGTGTTGGGTTTTGACGAAGTCATTTACCTAGATTCTGACATGATGGTTTTTGACCGGT
>JBBQPV010000231.1:0-4492 GCA_038216925.1 Bdellovibrionia bacterium | reverse complement strand
AACCCTTTGTGACTGTCAATTGCGGCGCCATTCCTGAAAATCTCATGGAAAGTGAAATGTTTGGTCATAAAAAAGGATCTTTCACCGGCGCTCACGTGGATAAAATGGGTCTCTTTGAAGTAGCTAATGGGGGGACACTTTTCCTTGATGAAGTAGGGGAATTACCACTCAGTATCCAAGTAAAATTATTGAGAGCCATTCAAGAAAGAATCATCCGCATGGTTGGTGGAACGGAAGATCTTAAAGTAGAAGTGCGCATTGTAGCAGCTACAAATAGAAATCTGGAAGAACAAGTGCGCACAGGAGCATTCCGGGAGGATTTATATTATCGCCTCAACGTCATTCATATTAAGTCTCCTTCACTAAGGGAGCGCAGAGATGATATTCCATCTTTGGCTCAGCATTTTTTGGACAAATATAATTCCAGACTCACAAAGCAAATCAAAGGGATTAGCAGTGATGCCATGGAAGTCTTGAAAAAATATGATTATCCAGGAAACGTGAGAGAGCTTGAGAATATCATTGAGCGCACCGTGGCCCTTGAAGGCGGCGCTACTATTTTGCCAGAGAGTCTCCCGCCTCTTGTCACCACCACCGGTGGAACAAGAAAACTAGCTTCAGCCTATGACATCGAAGTCACTGAAGAGGGCCTGGATCTGGAAAAAATAATTGGCCAAATTGAAAAAGAAATTCTTATCAAAGCCATTCACAAATCCGGCGGGATTAAGAAAAAGGCCGCTAAGCTTCTCGGGATCACATTTAGATCCATGAGATACAGAGTGGAAAAATACGGCTTGTCTGGTCCCGGCGATGAAGAATTAGTAGACGAATAAAAAACAATTTAAAGGAGACAGTGATGAAATCTGCGTTAATGGGATTAGTGTGTGCCCTTGTGTTCAATACAATTGCTGGTTCAACCGCGCGAGCAGCGGATGCGGCTCCCGCACCAACAGCTACGCCAGTAAAATCTCCTGCCACTGACGGCAGAGAGGACCGCACCAGTGCATTTTCTTTTGAACTCTTGGGCCGGGGCGGAATTTATTCCGTCGATTTTGATCACATGGTAAATCCTGATATGGCATTGGGAGTGGGACTGGCGGTTTGGTCTATTTCCACTACTTCCAGTTCTTCTTATGCTTCTAATTCAGTGAGCGTTTTAGTTATTCCCCTCTACATGGATTACTTTTTTTCCAGTGGCCACGGGAGACCTTACTTGACGGCGGGACTTGATATTGTCACAGCGTCTGTGTCTTTCTCAGACAGTTCTTCATTTTCAGGTAGTGGGGCGGTGGCGGTGTTGGGTGGGGGATTTGAGTACCGGGGAGACAGTGGGTTTTTATTCAGATTTGCTCCCTATGTTTTTATTGGGAATAAGGCCGCCATTACTGTGGGCCTAGGTCTGGGATATGCGTTTTAAACGGCCCAAAAGTGACGTTTTGGGGCAAACGCCAGGTGCCCATGAGGGGCACTTTTAGGTTTTTATTAAAAACTGGCCTCCTTACCCGGGGTTAGTCAGTGTTAAACTTTTTGACGAGTGATTAAAAACCATTCACTTGGTTTTTAAGTTGAAAAAAGTTGGCCCCATTTTTGAGTTTGATTTGGGTCCTACTTTACGATGTTTTAGGTCGGCATCGGTTTTGAATATTGAACATGTATCAGAACAAAGTTTTAGGGGTTTTAAACAGTAATATTAACTAATCCAAAGGGGGATTCATGCGTTTATTAAAAAACCAAAAAGGTTTCTCATTAATAGAGCTGATGATTGTTGTAGCAATCATTGGTATCTTAGCTGCCGTAGCTATTCCTAACTACACACGCTTTCAAAATAAAGCGAAACAAGGTGAGGCGAAGAACAATCTTGAGGCAATCTATGTCTCAAACAAAGCATTTTATGCTGAGTACACCGAGTACACAACTCGCTTTGATACAATCGGATTCAAACCTGAAGGAACTATGAATTATCTCACTGGATTCGGAGCTGATAGAGCTTCTGCTAATCCAGCCGTTCCCCTTCAGCTCGCAGGTACAGCTACGTGTATCGACACTATACAAGCCCGCCCTATAGCAGGTTGTGCGGCTAACTTTAATGGAGGTGCTGTTGGTCCCTGGATCAATTCACCTTCTGCTACGGGTGCTGGGGCATTACCTGCTCTAAACCCTACGAGTGCCATTGCTTTCCAAGCCGGTTCCACTGGTTTGATCAACGGAGTTGCCGCTGACCAATGGACAATTGACAATCAAAAGCTACTTCAGAACGTCCAAGTTAATATTGATTAATAAAGTGAGACCGATATCATGAGAGTTATAAAGGGAGTGCACTTGCACTCCCTTCTTTTTTTACTACTTGTCACAGTTTCACTTGCTGGACTCCTACAGAATCGAAATATTTATGATCATAAAAAATCTCGAGACATTCATTTTGCGTGGCCGGCGGGATTTATTGAACACCTCGTACTTGGTGTGAAGCTTCCCATGGCGGATTTTTTCTGGGTCAGACTTATTCAAGACATGGGGTACAAAGAAAATGAAAAGACGAACAAATTAGGCTGGGTTTACCGCATGTATGATGCCATCACTAACTTGGACCATCGCTACCGAATTGTTTATGTGGCAGGTGGAACAATGCTTTCCGTAGAAGTTGATGATGCCGAAGGGGCCGCCAGGCTTTTGGAAAAAGGCATAACCTACATGCCTCATGATTGGTCCCTCTTATACAGAGCTGGTTACCATTTTTTATATGAGCTTCATGATTGTAAAAAAGCCGCCTATTACTTAAATGAGGCGGGAAAATATGGAGCCCCTGTCTGGGTAGCGTCCCTTGCATCACGGCTATACACCGCAACCGCCCAATACATGCTTGCCCTATCTGTCATTGACGATAATCTCAAACGTTTTGAAAATATCCCTGTCATGGTCAAGAACCTTCAACAGCGTAAAGATGAGCTTTTAAAGGCCATGCGTGGTCAAAAAGTCACGGGAACCCCTGCAACCCAGCTCTGCCACTAACTTTTTTTCATTTAAGGGTTGACGAACCCGCCGAACTTCTCACATTTATACTATCTAACACCATTACGGAGGAAGTTTAAGTTATGGGAAAAACGATAGGAATTGACCTTGGAACAACAAATTCATGTGTGGCCATATTAGAAGGCGGCACCCCAAGAGTTATCACCAATGAAGAAGGCGCACGGACCACACCCAGCGTGGTGGGATTTACCAAAGACGGGGATAAGCTTGTGGGGCAAATAGCCAAACGGCAGGCCGTCACCAATCCAGAGAATACTATTTATTCGGCAAAAAGATTTATTGGCCGAAAGTTTGAAGAAATTCAAAATGAAATCAAAAGGGTCCCTTATAAAGTAGTCAAAGACAAAGACGGATGCCGGTTTGATATTCGCGGGAAAGAATATTCTCCGGAAGAAATCGGCGCCCTTGTGTTAGCAAAACTTAAAAAATGTGCGGAAGATTACTTAGGCCATGAAGTGACTGATGCGGTCATTACCGTTCCAGCTTATTTTAACGATGCCCAAAGGCAAGCCACAAAAGACGCTGGAAGAATTGCCGGCCTTGATGTGAAACGGATTATCAACGAGCCCACCGCCGCTGCCCTTGCTTACGGACTGGATAAAAAGAAAGAACAAAAAATCGCTATCTATGACTTTGGCGGTGGAACCTTTGATGTGTCTATTTTAGAGGTTGGCGATAACGTTGTTGAAGTTAAATCTACTAATGGGGACACGCACCTTGGTGGTGATGACTTTGATGATAAAATCATGGAATTTTTAATCAATGAATTTAAAAAAGACCAAGGCGTTGATTTGGCTAAAGACAAAATGGCCCTTCAGCGTCTAAAAGAGGCCGCAGAAAAAGCAAAAATTGAACTCAGTGCCGCTCAAGAGACTGAAATCAATTTGCCCTTTATTACCGCGGACGCCTCTGGTCCCAAACATTTAAATATTAAACTCACTCGGTCTAAATTTGAACAATTAGTCAGTGACCTTGTTGAAAGGTCCATTGAGCCTTGTAAAAAAGCTCTGAAAGATGCGGGCTTGAATGCATCCCAAATTGACGAGGTTGTTCTTGTTGGAGGATCCACACGGATTCCCGCCATTCAAAAAGTAGTTAAAGAATTATTCGGTAAAGAGCCAAATCGCAGCGTGAACCCTGACGAAGTTGTTGCCATTGGAGCAGCAGTGCAGGGTGGAGTTTTAGCGGGAGAGATGAAAGACGTTCTACTCTTAGACGTGACACCTTTGAGTTTAGGAATTGAAACTTTGGGTGGAGTTGCCACAAAACTGATCGAGAGAAATACAACAATCCCCACTCGAAAAGCTCAGGTTTTTTCCACCGCTACTGATAGTCAGCCGTCCGTTGACATTCACGTGGTGCAAGGTGAGCGGGACATGGCCAGTGACAATAAAACTCTTGGTCGGTTTGAACTGACGGGGATTCCGCCGGCAGCGCGGGGAGTGCCTCAAGTTGAAGTTGCCTT
>JBBQPV010000230.1:0-4506 GCA_038216925.1 Bdellovibrionia bacterium | reverse complement strand
GGTGGGATCTTCCCGCAAAAGATGCCTTTGATTTACTCCAAGCCATTTATGAAATTCCAAAAGATAAATATAAAGAGCGACTAAATACCCTTTCTGAACTTCTTGATGTGACAAAGATGCTCCAAACCCAAATCAGACGTTTATCCTTAGGTGAGCGAATGAAAATGGAACTCATCGGAGCCATTCTTCACTGGCCAAGTGTGATTTTTCTAGACGAACCCACCATTGGACTTGATGTTTTAGCCGCGCATAATTTGCGAGAATTTTTAAGGGTGTTTAATCAAAAAGAAAAATCCACCATTATTCTCACCAGTCACAACATGGATGATATTGAACGACTTTGTTCTCGAGTTCTGATTCTCAGGGACGGAACGCTTGTCTATGACGGAACTCCGTCCGGATTGACAGAGCAGGGCGCGCGTAGCTTTAGAGTGCGTTTTCTTGTGAGTCCTGAAAAATCTGAATTGGTTTCTTTGGCAGGAGTTAGTGACAAAGATGTCACTATTGAGAAAGAAGAAACGGGGGCTGGGGCTACAGCAAGATTTAGCGTGAAGACAGAGCAGATTGTTCCCATTCTTCAGGCTTTAATTTCCAAGTATCAAATTTCAGATATGGGCATTGAAGAACAAAGTTTAGAAAACGTCATTCACAGATTATATGAAAGCGATAAATTAAGGTGAATCTTGCTTGGAGATGGGCCGCTTTCAAAAATGGTTTTCAAGATGCGACGGCATATCGCATAGAATTTTTATTTGAGATTGCAGGATCCGCTTTTGTGCCAGCGGCCATTCAGTCCATCATGTGGTATGCCATGTTTCATATCGGCGGCGCAACGGAAGTGGCCGGCATGACCTACACAGACATGATTCACTACACTCTAGTGAGTTTACTTTTTACCCAAGTCAGAGGCGGGGATCATGATTTTGAACTTGCGGAGATGATTCGCTCTGGGCAATTGAGTAATTACCTATTAAGGCCCGTTGGACTTGTGGAATTTGTTTGGATAAGAGGAATTGCTCCCCGACTTTTCATAGCAGGTTTATGTTTAACGTTAGGGATGATTTTTTCTCCGTGGCTTGGAGTATCTCCCCTTCGATTAATGGGGGCCATGGTGTTGGCGCTCTTGGGAAACATTATTCATTACCAAGTGGGGGCGGTGCTTTCCACGGTTTCATTTATTTGGGAAGAAGCTTACAGCGTTCTCATGGTGAAAAATATGTTGGTGAGTTTTTTATCCGGGGAGCTTTTACCGCTGACACTATTCCCAGCCAGTATGCAATGGCTCTGGAAAGTAACGCCATTTTATCTCTATGTTTTTGGACCCACACAATATGCCCTTGGACATTGGACCACGTTGGAATTTTTAAGGCAGGTGGGCTACGCACTGGTTTGGGTTTTAGGCGGGGCCATTGCTATTAGGGTAAGCTGGGCTGTGGGTATCAAGCGCTATCAAAGTTTGGGAGGCTAGAGTGATTGGAAAACTTCGCCATTATTCTCGCATCTATTTGGTACAGCTGAAAAATAATTGGGTCCGTGAGGCGGTCTATAGGACAAATTTTTTGACTGCCATTTTTACAGATGTTGTTTGGATGGGAGTGGAGATTTCTCTTTTTACAGTCTTATACGCCAATGTTCCCACTCTGGGCGGTTGGACAAAGCCCCAGGTTTATTTTTTCTTGGGAATATTTTTTGCCTCCGATGCGCTCTTTACAACGTTCTTTCAAAGGAACTTTTTTACGTTTTCAGATTTGGTGAATAAAGGTGAGCTTGATATTCTCATCACAAAACCGGTGTCGCCACTTTTCTTGGCGTTGTCTCGCTCAATAAATCTTACCGCCATTTTTAATTTATTTTTGGGATTGGGCATTGCTATCAAATATTCAGGACCGGCGGGATTTCAGGGTGGGTGGCGATGGCTCCTTGTGCCCGGGTGGTTGGTGCTCGGTCTTGTGACAGCACTTCTTGTGCGCTTTGCTTTTACTGTTTGGGTGTTTTGGACTGACAGAAGTTGGGCGATGACAAGGCTCTATTACCAATTTTTTTCTTTTGCAACAAAACCCGATGTGTTTTACCCCAAAGCCCTTAGATATCTAGTGATGACAGGACTGCCCTTTGCTTTCATTGGTAGCATTCCCGCCCGCGCGCTTCTTAACGGTCTTGCTCCATGGGAGTACGCCCTTGTTGCCGGTGTCCTAACTTTTTTCTTTCTCATGAACCGCATGCTGTGGCGTGCGGGATTAAAACGTTACCAAAGTGCTAGTTCTTAAGGTGCCTAAGAGCCGAGAGGGATGCGTTCTTTTTCGTCGCCAGGAATTAAAGGAAACTTTTCTTCTTTCCAAAGTTTTGCTGCGGCTTTGATTTTATCTCGAGAAGATGAAACAAAATTCCAGTAGATGAGGCGGGGAGTTTTAATAGTTTCACCGCCGATAATTATAAAATGGGATCCACTCTCGGCACGTAATTCCACTTCGGCGGCGGAGTTCAGGACTCCCAAATTTCCTGTTGTGATTGTTTCCGCGCCGTAGTTAACCGAGCCCGCCATTACATAGACTGCAATTTCAAAATCTGCAGCGGCAGGTTTAAGAGAAACTTTTTGAGCAGCACCGGCGCTTACGTGCACATCCATTAGTAGAAGTGGAGATGAAACCTTAACTGGGGATGTTAAACCAAAGGCAGATCCAGCAACAACCGTTGCGCGGAATCCCGCTGCTTCGTAAACGGGGAGCTGAGATTTATCATAGTGATCAAAAGATGGTTCTTGGTCTTCGGTTTCATCGGGAAGTGCAACCCAAAATTGCAGGCCTTCCATGGAAATTTTATGACCTTGATCTTCCGGATGAATTCTCTCCGAGTGCACAATGCCGCGGCCAGAGGTCATCCAGTTCACTTCTCCGGGCATAATGGTTTGCACATTTCCCAACGTATCTCTGTGGACAATTCTCCCTTTAAATAAATAAGTCAGAGTGGAAAGCCCAATATGTGGGTGAGGGCGGACATCCGTGTGTTTGGTGGGAATAATTTCGATGGGCCCCATATGATCAAAAAATATAAAGGGACCCACCATTCTTTTTTTCCGAAAAGGCAAAATGCGGCGGACAACAAATCCGCCGCCCAAATCGTGGGTCATACCAGGGACTAAAATGAACTCCATGATTACTCTTTAAGCAGAGACGAGAGTTTTGAATCCGCCAAAGACCATTCGCATTCCATCGAAGGGCATATTGTCCCACATTTTTCTGATTTCTTTATCATTCATCACTTTGGCCATGACTTTGTCAGCGTGGGCTTTGGATTTAAATACGGTGTACCCAACCACTACTTTTTCTCCACCCTTGAGTTTGACACTTCTTGGAAAGGAGGTGGTCTTCCCTTTTGGAACATCGTCGCCAATTGTTTCTACATATTCCAGGGCTCCACATTTGCGCCAAATCTTGGCGGATTTTTTTGCCATGGTCTCGTAAGCTTTCAAGCTCTTTTTGGGGACAGGAATAATAAATGCGTTAATGTATTTGGCCATTTTAGCTCCTAGTTTAAGTGTCTGGCTCTTGATGATATTTACTTGTGTGGGCTTTGCAATGAAATAGGTACCGGGTTACTTTCCCGGGCTTAACTTGACTATAGAGTTTCCCATTTGACAGAGTGCCCGTGCTGCAATACGTTTCAGGTTTTCCCGGGAAAGTAACCCGGTACCTTAAGGAGGGCTGATGTCATCTAAATCAAGTCAACATCCCCATGAGAAATCTGGCTTTACGTTGAAGATGGGAGTCATTGCGATTATTATTGGAGTGGTTTTTCTTACAATAATAATTATTTACCCCCGCATCTTTAGTCCAACAAATATTGGACCCAATACTGGGCCTGGGCCCATTGCTCCCGCGTCGCCTGGACATACGGATACCATCACTAAGTAAGTGCTTTCAGCCTAGAACTCACCAGTGGTGTGCCTGCTCGATAATTTTTTTCCACTTACTAAATATTTATGCTAATTTGATCTTCTTGTTTGACTCAATAATTCTCGGGGGCGATATGGCTTCGACGAGGGTCATGACGTCAGAGGAGCATGTCGGGGACGAAGTGGACCTCGTTAAAAACTATTTCGTCTTGTAATTGACAACACTAATTACGCTTTAGCAGCTTAATTGCAGCTAACGTCTTACTCTTTGTAGCCAGGTCATAGAGATAAGGCGCCGATAAACTGGATCGGTCCTCACTTTGTCATGCTGTGGGTGAGGGCCTAAATAAAGCGGTGTGGGGGCACTTGAGAATTTGTCTGTAGATGCTCAAGAGTCATCCTAAAAATACTGACTAAACATGTAGCCCGCCTCTTGATCGAGGGCTTTCGGACCGGGGTTCAATTCCCCGCGCCTCCACCATTTCGAACCCTAAGTACACTTTCGTCCGAAAGCTGTCGGACGGGTTGCCTGGGGTGGTTTTTTAGGTACTGAATGATTTTGGGGATGGCCCCGGATGAAGAATCCGGGGCCATTTTCTTTTGTGGGATTGGTT
>JBBQPV010000229.1:0-4508 GCA_038216925.1 Bdellovibrionia bacterium | reverse complement strand
TCCTCCAGCTCACGCTTAAGAGCTTCTTCAGGGGACTCACCCTGTTCAATTTTTCCACCGGGAAACTCCCAAGCGCCCGCTAGACTTTCTCCAACGGGACGAAGTCCTAAAAGAATTTTGCCATTTCGGCGGAGTAAGCCTGTCACAACCGGTATCCACACGCCGCGTTTTGGACGCGGTTTTTTAACTGGAATCTTGTCCATACGCAACAAATGGTAGGGGAAGGCTAGGCCTTTGTCATCTAATTTTACTTTTGTGCGCTGTAATCCACTTTCAGATGGCCGGATTTTTTAATATCCCAAGGGTCCGTCCCTGAAACCGCAAAAAAGCTATCTTTCAGCTCCAGGACGTACTTACCCGTAGGACTGCTGCCAAAGGTAAAGTAATCGGGCAATAGGTCATGGCCGTTTACTTTCACGCTGATCTTAGAGAGTGATTCAGTTGATTGAAAAGTAATAGGAACTAAAGACAAATCTTCTTTCAAGTTAGCGTGGAGATAATCAACACGTATTAATGTTCCCGCCGCCGGTGTTTGGTTTATTGTTATTTCTGTTCCATTAACGCTCACGCCGCTTACGGGTTGATTATTTTCAAAGACTGAAACACTTGATGGATCTATTGGAGTTACGCTCACTGGAAAGTGGTTTTTATATTTTGGCCGACCATTAGGTAGACTACTGACAACGCTTTCCATCTTTAAATTTCCGTGAATGGTGGGATCGCTGACAGAAATCTGTAAATTTCTTTGGGATAACAGCAGCTCTGGATCTAAATTTGGATTGTCTTCAATATTATAAGTCACGGTGTAACTACTAGAAATCCTTGCAGCAATGTTTGCAAATATTGTAGCCATATCGGTTCCATTATTTAAAACATCTCCCAGATTATAAAATTGCCCGCCCGTTGCTGCGGCCAGTGACGGATTTTGTTTAAGATTTTGCGAATAACCATAGTGAGGATAGGAAATAATAAAAGTCTGTATATTTGCATTTTCTATGGCTGCTAATGTGTGTTCATAGGTGGGAACCCCCACTCCTTCTCCAATATTATCTGGTGCATAATGGAAAGCTGCGTCCGTGAGAAGAATAGCTACCCTCGGAACACCAGTATGCCAGGGAGTATCATTGGCTGCGGATTCTATCGCAGGCAATTGGTTCTCATCGGATTCGTTCCCTCCCCCGTGAGTGGTAATTGCATTCACTTGTCTCATAAAATTATCAAAATTTTCATTCTTTGGTGTGTTGGGATCATCGCTCACCCATCGGGTGCATTTTTGTTCTGTGGTTTCTCCAAACATCACCAAACATAAGTTTGCTTTAATGTTGGACCGGGCCAATGCAGCAACAAATCCCGCCATCTTTGCCTTCACTTGGTCAATACTTGGATCCATGCTGGTTGTAACGTCAAGGACTACAACAATATCGGCATCGTGATTTACGCCTACTGTTTGCGAGCTTAATGTAAAATTTGAAACAGATTGATTCCCATCGGTCACTTTGATTTGAGATTTACCGATTCCGTTTACCGTAAATCCGTTGCTATCAAAAAGTTGAAATTGTGCGGTCACCGTGTTTACTGGAAAACTGTTTTGGTTAATAGCTGTTTCAGCGGTTTTTAAAGGAAAGTCTGCGGCCCCATTTATGATCACTGCCGTTGGCGGCGGAACGGGTGGAGGTGTGATTGGTGGCACCGGTGGAATGACGGGAGGTGTGACCGGTGTTGCCGGCGTCGACTGAGAAGTGCTTGCCACTGGTGTTGCTTTAAAATTGTAGCTTCCACATCCGGATCCAACAACGGCGATCAAAATTAAAAATGAGAACGACTTCAATGAATACATCTTCGATACCTCTGATCAAGATGCTCGGCGGAAACCCGCTATGGGTTTAGGATTTACTGATTTTGCGAATGAAAGGTCTGGGTCCTGAAAAAAAAATAGGCAAAAATATTAGAATGATTCCTGAAACCACTGAATGGTTTTTTTTAATCCCGATTTCAAATCTGTCTCCGCCCTAAACCCAAATGCTTCTAGGGCCCTACTTGTATCAAGTTGTCTTTTTGGTTGGCCTCCGGGACGACTGGCATCCCAAACTAAGCTTCCTTCAAATCCAGTGAGATTTTTAATAGTTTCAACTAGATATTTAATGGTTGTCTCTTCATGGGTTCCCATATTAACAGGCTCGGGCCCGTCATATTTAAGTGCAGCCAGGGCAATCCCTTTAGCAATGTCATCTACAAATAAAAACTCCCGTGAAGGCGATCCGTCACCCCAAATTTCTACGGTAGGAGAGTGGTTTTTTTTAGCAGTCACAAACTTTCTAATGAGTGCAGGTATGACATGGGATGATTCCAAATCAAAATTATCAAATGGACCATATAAATTTGCCGGCAATAGGTAAATTCCACGTAAACCGTGTTGTTTTCTGTAGGCTTGAAGGGCAACAAGAAGTGTTTTTTTTGCAATTCCGTAAGAAGCATTTGTTTCCTCAGGGTACCCATCCCATAAGGCACTTTCTTGAAACGGAGTAGGTGTAAACTTTGGATAAGCGCAAACAGTTCCCGCCACAACGAGCTTTTTAACTTTTTCTTTGGACGCCGCATGGATGATGTTCATTCCCATCATGGTGTTGTCATAAATAAGATCGGCAGGGCAGGATTGATTAAAACCAATCCCACCAACTCTAGCGGCTAAGTGAATAATAAGATCTTTGCCTTTTACAACTGCGTTAGCATTTTCCGCAATTCTCAAATCACAGTCTTTACTCCGTGGTACCAAAATTTTATCTTGAGTGGCGCCATTTTTTATGAGCTCCTCAATAACATGTTTCCCAACAAAACCATGGCCACCGGTGACTAAAATATTTAGGCCGCTGAAATTTTCAAATCTCACCGCATCGGAAACATTCCATTTGTTTGAGGTCATTTTTTGAGAACTTTCTTGGGATCTAGGCCCTCTTGTTTCAAATCTTCTTCAACCATAAGGGCCACGAGCTCTTTAAACGGAAGTTTTGCCTTCCAGCCTAATTTTTCTTTAGCTTTTGTGCAGTCACCAATGAGTAAGTCCACTTCGGTCGGCCGATAATATTTTGGATCTATTTTTACAAATTCTTCGTAATCAAGTCCTACAGACTCAAACGCAAGCTGCACAAACTCTCTGACTGAATGGGTTTCCCCTGTGGCAATGACGTAATCATCGGCTTCTTTTTGTTGAAGCATCATCCACATGGCTTCAACGTAATCTTTGGCGTAGCCCCAGTCTCTCTTAGCATCCAGATTTCCAAGGAAAAGTTCTCTTTGCTTTCCTGCTACTATTTTTGCAAGTGCTTTGGTGATTTTTCTAGTGACAAACGTTTCCCCTCGTCTAGGACTCTCGTGATTAAATAAAATTCCGTTACAGGCAAAAAGATTATAAGCCTCTCGGTAATTTACAGTGAACCAATAAGCAAAAACTTTGGCGCAGCCGTAAGGGCTGCGGGGGTAAAAGGGTGTGTTTTCATTTTGCGGAACGGCTTGAACTTTTCCAAACATTTCAGAGCTAGATGCCTGATAAAATTTTGTATTTACGCCGGATTCTAAAATCGCATCTAGGAGTCTCACTGTTCCAAGGCCAGTGACATCGGATGTGTACTCGGGCATGTCAAAACTTACGCGGACGTGGCTCTGTGCTCCCAAGTGATAAATTTCCGCCGGTTGAATTTTTCTTAAGAGACGATTCAAATTTGTTGAATCGCTGAGATCACCATAGTGGAGAAAAAGTTTTGCATCCTTATTATGGGGATCTCTATAGATATGATCTATGCGGTCAGTGTTAAATGAACTTGATCGCCTAATTAGCCCATGTACTTCGTAGCCTTTTTCTATGAGAAGTTCGGTGAGGTAGCTTCCGTCTTGGCCGGTGATACCGGTGATAAATGCGCGTTTGTCCATAGTCTTAACTTATTATTCTTCTTGGAATGAGATTCAACCTATTTTTCTCTTAATGAATTCTTTGAACGCAAGTTCCATAAAAATAGGATTTGTCTTTAGGTAGCGTTTGATCAGTCTTTTTGGGTCGGTGGACATGCGATAGGCCCACTCCATCCCCGCTGACTGCACCCACTTAGGTGCTCTTGGTTTATTGCCGGCAATAAAATCAAAAGCAGCTCCTACGGCAAGCCACACTCCTCTAGAACCAGTGCGGGAGGTCATCTCTACCACATGCTTTTCTTGTTTTGGTGCTCCTAGACCAACCCACACATAGTCAGCTTTAAAATCCGCCACCATTTGTGTTTGCTTATCTTTTTCTTTTTCACTGAACTCCATAGTAAACGGCGGAGCGTAGAATTCTGCATACGGGAGGTCTAATTTAACTTTAATCATTTCTAGTGTGGCTTCAGTAGATCCAATAAAGAGATGGCGCTTATTTTTAGTCTCTTTAAAGAAGTCCACCATGAGATCTGGTCCGGAATATCTCTCGGCCTTAGCACAACCGATACTCTTCAGGAGCCATGCTACGGGAACGCCATCAGGAC
>JBBQPV010000228.1:0-4521 GCA_038216925.1 Bdellovibrionia bacterium | reverse complement strand
CAAAATAGCATTATTTAAGGCCATTTCTCCGAAGAACCCGAATCGACTGGTCTTTAAAAGTGGAACGCAAGAGGACTTGAAATGGTCCTTAATTTTTCCAAATTCTCTCTCTCTTTCCTGAGTGAGTTGAGGATTTGATTTATTTGTTTCATAAAACGTCTCTAGATTTTTGATCTCATTTTGTACAAATTTAAAAAATATCTTTGTGTCCTCTTCCATGGCCTTTGTTCTTGCTATGGTAGGTGAGGAAGGACCCTCTTTTTTAATATAAAATTTTTGAACACCTTTTTCGGCAACAAAAGTAGCCAACCTTTCATTAAATTCCGCATTACTCTTTATGTAAATGGTCGCATGGGTTGACTCGTGGATGATCGTGTCAACCATAGACACTTCATCATCTTGAGTCATACTGGAGAGAAGGGGATCGGAGAACCAGCCAAGTGTTGAATAGGCTGTGACCCCTCGAACCATCACATCATAGTTTTCTTTTTTTAAATCCTCCGCTTCTTCAACGGCATCTTTCTTTTTAAAAAATCCTTTATAGGGAACTTTTCCAATTATGGGAAAGTTCCAATAGTAAGGTTCAAGTTTATTTTTGAATGAAGCGGTAACCGCATAGGTCACATACTTATCGTTGAGTGCAACATAGCTTTCATAACTACCTGTATGAGCAAGACTCAGTTCTTCCTCAGAGAATTTTTTGATCTCTTGGACTAATCTGATTTTTCTTTTTGTTTCATCGTCAATACGAGGGTCAGCGAGGGCCTTTTCAAAACTTACTTTTTTTGAAAGAAGCTTATATTGCCCGTCCGCAGATTTGAGAATGTAACCAAACTGACAACCTGTGACTGTAAAGGCTGAAATGATGAGCATTGCTGCAATGATGTATTTAAAATAGAAAGCTAATTCCGGCATTGGCCCCAAAATCATAGGTGGTGGGTTGGTTATTGGCCATGGGACTGGAGGAAACATCGATTCCCATTTTGATTCCAAACTGCTGACCAATCATGAACTTCATTCCAATTCCTGCAAACGGAGAGAGGCCTTCAATTTTTGCCGGCATGGTTGCGCCCGCTGCATAGTAATGGCGGAGAGTTTTTATAACGTAAGATCCTCCGACTTTAATATACGGCTTAAATGAGCTTTCTCTGTTTGCAATTGTGAAAAGTAAGTCGGCGCCGTATGCGCTAATGTCTTGATAAACTGTGTCCCCCGGTTGAACTAAAATTGCCGCACCCTTTGTGTAACTTAACTCCAGAGCGCTCATTTCCCAAAAATAATAGGCAAGACTTCCAGTTCCCGTTTCTGTGGCTTCGTAATTTTGGGAATCGTAGTAAGTTTTTTTAAAGTTATAAAGTGCGCTGATCTCATAAACTCCAGCAAAAGCCGGAGCAGAAGCCATCAACAGAAGAACGGGAATTAAGTATTTCACTCTTTCATTTTAGCGTGGGCGCACCGAGGTCTCGAGGCCAGTTATTCTTTTATTGAGAAGATTGCCTAGCCATTTGGCGGGCGGGCGGAACTATAAAGTTGAAGTTGTATTTAAGGCGGACTGTCCCATCTTTTTCAACCATGTCCCTGGGAGGATTGGGGAAATAAGAGATTGATTTGAAAACCTTGATTGCAGCGGCGTCGATCTCATCCACGCCCGATGATCTATATAAAATAAAATCTTTGTAGTAGCCGTTACTGTCTAAAATAATTTCAACCAAAGTGGACCAAGTCCTTCCATTTAGTTTTTCAATGTCGTTATTTCCCCACCGAGATTGATAGAACCTCAGGTTTTGGGTCCAGCGGTTGACAATAGCCCCTTGAATGCGACTGTTGAATGCGTAGAACTGTAAACTCTGTCCATTGAGAGCGGTAATGGAGCCCACCTCTGCATTTTCATAAATAAGAGGGTCTGAAGCATTCTCGGTGAAAAGTCGCTTACCCATTTTTTTTAATGCAACGGTTCCTTCCTCAGAGGAAGAAGTCTCTTTCTCCTCCTGGTCGGATTTTCTATTGGCCAATTTGGTCGGAACTACCGGATTAAACAGTCCCAAATTTGGCGCGTGGGTTTCTCTTTCCACATACTGATCTTCTTCAGTGGCTCTTTTATGGGAGGGATCGGGAAATTTAGGTTTTAAGTTTTTTAATCGCAGGGCTGGAGGCAGTGAGGGCGCAAGTGAAGTAAACTTTGGATTTTTTTCTATGATTTGAATATCGATTTTTTCGTTCTTCGTGAACTTTGGCTGCAACTCGGCATATTTGGCAACCGATATCCAAAAAGCTACGTGCAAAACTAAACTGATGAATAAAAATCGCCAGGCGGTCATGACGCGCAGTATAGCCTAAGCTGAGGTCTAGAATCAAGAAAACTGCCTAAAGATTTGACATAAACAATCCGAACTAAAT
Source organism: Bdellovibrionia bacterium (assembly GCA_038216925.1). Lineage (GTDB taxonomy): Bacteria > Bdellovibrionota > Bdellovibrionia > JABDDW01 > JABDDW01 > JBBQPV01. The sequence continues at coordinate 2,124 of JBBQPV010000228.1, read as the reverse complement.
TTATGAGCAAATCAAATGTCATAGACATCTCCACTAGGATTAAAACTTCGCCTCAAACCTCCAGGATCGCGGATTTATCTGATGGATCGGAGAATGGTCAGATAATTAATTTTCAAGAGCACCGGGCGGAGAGAAACAATGACAATCGTAGAAAAGTGACAAGAACAGTCCTTTCTCAGTTTATCGGAGTTTTCATAGTATTGAGAGACGGGATCTTGCAACCCATTAATCTGCATGACATCTCTGCAGAAGGAGTGGCGTTTGATTTAGGAAAAGACCGCGGGAGTTTTAATGTAGATGAAGTTATCACTCTTAGAATCTACATGAGTCATGACACCTATTTCAGTTTTGGCGTCACGGTCACAAATTTGCGTAATCTTGAAGAAGACGGTGTGATCCGCCATGGAGCGATGTTTAAGAAGACCACGGACAATTCATCCGAAGCCCTCTATCACTTTGTGAGGTTCTTGGAAAGCGTTGCTTCTGTTGCTAAGAAAGATCGTGGCGAAAAACTCTCCGGACGTGTCGACTAAGTCAGATAAAGTTCTTGAAAAGTACCCCTCCAATTGACCATACTTAAATTAGGACGAAAGCCCGTTCGGGCAGGGCGCATAAACATCGGGGGTAAAATTGACCAAAGTTGCATCCAAGGTAGAGTCCAGGAAACGCTTCATATTAGATACCAACGTTATACTTTTTGACCCACAAGCCATTTATAAATTTTATAACAGTGATGTCATCATTCCTATTTCTGTCATTGAGGAAATGGATCGTTTTAAAAAAGATCCAGGGGAGAATGGACGTAATGCTCGCCAATTTTCCAGATTTGTTGACGTATTACGAAGTAAGGGCTCACTAAGTAAAGGCATCCCTCTTGAAAAAAGTCACAGTAATATTTCTGTCAATTTAGATAATCACGCGGAAGTTTTACCGGAAATGCTTGATGCAAACAAAGCTGACAATCGCATTTTAGCTCTTGCCATGAAAATGCAGCGGGAAAAAGGTTCTCAGGCCATCCTTGTCACCAAAGACACTAATCTTAGAATCAAAGCCGACGTTCTGGGAATAACCGCTGAGGATTATGAGCCACAAAAAGTAGATATTGAAGATTTGTTCAGCGGCATTACTGAATATGAAGTGGCGCCGGATGCAATTGATAGTTTTTATGCCGATAAAGAATTGTCTATTACTGATACCACTATAAACCCCAATCAATATATTTTGTTTAAAGATCAAGGCAACCCCAATCATAGCGCCATTGCCAGATACAATTTTGCTACAAAAACCGCTGTCCCTCTTATTAAGCCCACGGATAATGTCTGGGGAATTTTTCCTCGAAACGTCGAGCAAAGTTTTGCGCTAGATTGTCTCCTTAATGACGAGATTCAACTTGTTTCATTGGTTGGAAAAGCGGGGACGGGAAAAACGCTCCTAGCGCTAGCTGCCGGGCTTTCAAAAACTTTAGATGATGGAAAGTATCATCGACTCCTCGTGAGTCGCCCAATTTTTCCCATGGGCCGTGATATTGGATATCTGCCCGGTGACGTGGAGGAAAAGTTAAATCCATGGATGCAACCGGTCTTCGATAATATTGAATATCTTCTCGGTTCCGGTACTAATCAAAAGAGAGCCGCGGGCCGTGCACAAGAATTAATTAATCAGGGCATGCTTAATATTGAGCCCCTTACTTATATTCGAGGTCGAAGTATTCCCAACCAATATCTCATTGTGGATGAAGCACAAAATTTAACTCCCCATGAAATTAAAACTATTATTACTCGTGCGGGACAAGGGACTAAAGTTGTTCTCACGGGAGACTGTTATCAAATTGATAACCCCTATGTGGATTCCGCAAATAACGGACTTGCCTATGTGGTTGAACGTTTTAAAGGGGAAGCCATTGCGGCTCATGTGACCTTAAGTAAGGGCGAGCGCTCAGCTCTTGCGGAGCTTGCGGCGAATTTGTTGTAATTTGACCGGCTAAATAAATTAAATTTACAGACTCATCGGGCCGAATAAGAACTGATGAACCGAATTCTATTTGGGACTAAAGTCCTGCTTATTTTTTGTTTTGTATTCAACTCTGCCCAAAGTCATGGAGTAACAGTTGAAGACATGAAGGCC
>JBBQPV010000227.1:0-4524 GCA_038216925.1 Bdellovibrionia bacterium | reverse complement strand
AGTACGGAGCTAAAGGATTATTTGTTGGCGTACTCTGTAAAATTGGTGCAAACGGAATTGAGAAAGTTTTTGAACTAAAGCTCAATGAAGATGAAACCGCCGGTCTAAACAAAAGTATTGCCGCCGTTCAAGATTTAGTTAACGCCCTTAAAATGTAAAAGGAAAAAATTTAATGAACATCCATGAGTATCAAGCAAAGACACTGCTTTCTGGCATGGGAGTAAAAATCCCCCAAGGTAAAGTCGCCTTCACCGTTGCTGAGGCCGTTAGCGTTGCAAAACAAATCCCGGGCGGAGTTTGGGTAGTTAAAGCACAAATCCACGCCGGAGGCCGCGGTAAAGGTGGTGGCGTAAAAGTAGTCAAGTCCTTAGATGAAGTGGAAAAAGCCGCAAAACAGATTTTAGGAATGCAGCTTGTGACCCATCAAACAGGACCCGAAGGAAAAGAAGTTAAAAAACTATTGGTGGAAGCTGGATGCAAAATTAAAAAAGAATATTACGTGGGCTGCGTGGTGGATAGGGCCATCGGCCGAGTTGTCATGATGGCATCCAGTGAAGGCGGAATGGAAATTGAAACTGTAGCGGAAAAATCTCCGGAAAAAATATTCAAAGAAGCCATTGATCCCGCAATTGGACTTTCTCCTTTTCAAGCCCGTAAACTTGCATTTGATATCGGAATTCCCTCCGAGTGCCTTGGTAAAACAGTAAAGTTTTTTATGGCTCTCTATGAAGCTTTTATAAAATATGATTGCAGCATTGCGGAAATTAATCCCCTTGTTGAAACAGAGGACAAAGATATTCTCTGCTTAGACGCTAAATTAAATTTTGATGACAATGCGTTATTTCGACATCCAGAAATTATGGAACTCAGGGATTTAGCGGAAGAAAATCCCCATGAAATCGAAGCAAGTAAGTTTGGCCTGAGTTACATCAGCCTAGATGGAACAATTGGATGCTTGGTGAATGGTGCGGGACTGGCCATGGCCACCATGGACATCATCAAACTTGCCGGCGGGGAGCCCGCAAACTTTTTAGATGTGGGCGGCGGCGCAGATAAAACAAAAGTTACGGCGGCGTTTAAAATTATTCTTGCCGATCCCAAAGTGAAAGCCATCTTAGTCAATATTTTTGGCGGAATCATGAAATGTGACATCATTGCTGAGGGTGTTATTGCCGCAGCAAAAGAAGTGGGCCTAAAAGTTCCCCTTGTTGTTAGACTTGAGGGAACCAACGCGGAAAAAGGAAAAGAAATTTTGAAAAACTCTGGACTACAGATTACCCCCGCCGATGGAATGGGTGATGCGGCTCAAAAAGTAGTCAAGGCCGCTGGAATTACTGCGGGAGGTAAGCGATGAGTATCATGATCAATAAAAACACCAAGGTGATTTGCCAAGGCCTCACTGGCGCCCAAGGAACCTTTCACACTAAGCAAGCCATTGAGTACGGTACAAAAATGGTTGGCGGAGTGACTCCCGGTAAAGGCGGAACACAGCATGAAGGGATTCCTGTTTACAACACAGTTGAAGAGGCTGTGAAAAAAACCGGCGCTAACGCAAGCGTAATTTATGTACCGCCGCCCTTTGCCGCCGATGCCATCATGGAGGCGGTAGATTCCAAACTTGATTTAGTAGTTTGCATCACTGAAGGAATTCCTGTGGGAGACATGATTCGAGTGAAAAGATTCATGGAAGGAAAAAAAACCAGATTGGTTGGACCCAATTGCCCCGGAGTTATTACTCCAGGGGAATGTAAAATTGGAATTATGCCTGGACACATTCATCTTCCCGGCCGCATTGGCGTTTTGTCTCGCTCAGGAACTCTTACCTATGAAGCTGTTGGACAACTTACAAAATTAGGAATTGGCCAAAGCACATGCGTGGGAATTGGTGGAGATCCCGTCAATGGAACAAACTTTATTGACGTTTTAGAAATGTTCCAAGCTGACCCCAACACAGACGCAGTTATTATGATTGGGGAAATAGGTGGTTCCGCGGAAGAAGAAGCGGCACACTGGATTAAAAAGAACATGAAAAAACCCGTGACTTGTTTTATTGCCGGCGCCACAGCACCTCCAGGAAAACGCATGGGACATGCTGGGGCTATTATCAGTGGTGGTCACGGAACTGCCGCAGAAAAATTTGCCGCTCTCCAATCCGCTGGATGCAAGATCGCCCACAGCCCTGCTGAATTAGGAAGTACGTTGAAAGCTTCCCTATAAAAGGTGCCGATCCACTTTATGTATAGCTTTGCGTTATTGCCGGAGCCTTGTGAAAATAGATAATCAATTTGCAACAGATGCTTGAGGTAACGCCACTTCATCTTCTTGCTTTTGACGTTGTGGATTCTTAGATAGACCCCTATCGAGTGAAGTTCTGACAGTCACAATCAATACAGGTTTTTTTGAGTCTGCATCGTAGGTTAATAACTGGTCGTACATAACATAAAAGGATTTCCAATTATCGACAATTTGACGTCGATACTCTGCCTTTTCCGCGTCAGATCCCCTGAACCCGTTGACAGTTTTTAAAATAGCTAGGGGCTTTAACACTAGCTGTGACCAAAGCCCCCTAGTTTTCAAGTGAATCTGAGAGTTCATTGCGCTAGAAATATCTGTCAAACTTGAATTTGGGTTGAGAAATGCCCGGACAACTTCTCTATTAATTTTATATGCTTTACTCTGATATCCCCAACCTCCCAATGGAACGTTCCCAGCGTTAATTTCGCCAAGAAATTCTCCAATTTGCTTTTGATTCTTTAGATAAAATCCGTCTTGTTGCGTCAGCATTCGGAATTCAGAAATCGGCTCCATATGTACAGCCAGTATACCCAATATAATGGGTAAATTTCCAAGATCCATAGCGTCCACTTGCCCTAACAACAAGGCTAAAACCCCGGCCATGGGCCCAGCTATAGTTCCCTCTAAAAACCTTTTTCTTAAAATTTGGTCCATTTGCGTATCACGAAATCCCTGAAACAGTGCGTATGCCGAGTTTTTTGAATTCTCTGAGTGCGCCATAAAACCTTGGATTTCTTCCACGCCGTTGTAACGCTGAACCATCGTCACTACTTTTTGATCTTGGGTAATATTTGAACTTGATCTTGAATTGATCTCAATGCACTGAAGCTGGGCAGCTACTCTTCGCTTTGTGCTTTTTGATGTCTTATCCGTCCAGTTAATATCAAGTTCTTCAAAGCCCGGTTTAACTTCATCAACCTTCAAAACGTTTGTTCGAAACATTCGCAAATAGTTTGCCGCCATCATATTGGAATCGGCGGATCGCACTTGGGCTATCTGTTCTCGCAGTGCCAGAAGCAAACTTGCGCAAATTATAGACGTGTGATTTGTCTTAGGTTCGTAAATACCAGCAAATGCAGAATTTGAAAAAACAATAAATCCAATGGTCAGGATCGCTAATTTCACTTTTTTCCCAGTCCAGAAATTCGATTACACTCTTCATCGATAATTTTATTTTCACGGTCCACTACAAATGGCGCGCGAAGCCCGGAAGTTTTGCTCACAATCCAATTGTCTTTGCCCACGGTGAGATCCGTCTGGTCCCCGTTCATTGTTACGATGCCATTGTTCTTTGAACTAACGGTGAGAACCGCTTTGCATTTTCTAGGAATTCCCACCACGGTCATGGAGCTGTTTATTAGATTGAAATTCACTCCATGGATGAAGACGGTGTGAAGCATGGAAGAGTAAGGCAGACGATAGACGCCTCCAACAAATTGACCGTCCATGTACATAAACCCATTATTGCGATTTACTAAAATTTCAGGTCTTAAATTATCAACGCTCACAGTCCCATAAAATCCACTCACGTATCCCGAGGTGGCTTCATTTACTTTATTGTTGGTGTATAATCTTTTAACTCTCAGCGTGTTTCCGTCGGCTGTATTATCTAACATCATGTAAACATAATTTCCCTGGCCTAAACTCACCGAATTATCCACAAACACCTTCACGCCAGACTGAAGATCTCCAGGCTGAATGATCGTGGACGCCGGTCTTTCAATTTGCGCTAGGCTCAACTGCGACGTAAAAGAAATGAACGCCATGCTCAAAATAGTCCAAACATAATTCATATAGACCCTTTTCTTGAATAAAGTTTTTACTTGCAGCGAGATAAGATTCTATCTTTGTTGGTGGACGCCATACCTGCCAACTGAAGACATTCATCGATTCGAATGGGGACTCGTAAGACCCGGACATATTCCAACAAAATGGAGTTCCTAGTCTCAGTCGAACCTAAATTGGCTAAAAATAGTGTGGCAGGAACTTTAGCACCATCACTGATCCTAGCCGTTCCGTTGGCAATGGCGAGAGCGGCATCGTCTACTACGGCGTTACGTGTTTCCGTGGCTAACGAATCAGTCAGAATCGGTAAATTTCAGGATTGTTGTCGCTTGGACTTAGCTTGATTTGCTAAGTTCCTTACTCTTATCTGAACTTTTTTCCTTTTTCAAGTTATTTAATTTGACACAATCAATCGGATTCCAATCTCTTGTTTTTCCCGACCAG
>JBBQPV010000226.1:0-4540 GCA_038216925.1 Bdellovibrionia bacterium | reverse complement strand
ATAGAAAGTGACATAAATTGTCCTCCAAATACCTTAAAACACAGGTAATTCTTTTAAAAGTGGTTATCTGTAAATAGAGCAGTTTGTGTGCCATTAAACTCAATGCGAAGGCAGGTCAGATAGCGTAAGCGGGTCGACGCGGGTGTCAACTAAAGGCACGGTATGGACTTGGCCATCCACTGTTTTAACGGAAACGACGTGAAAACCAGTCACTAAGTTCTGTTGGAGAGTTAAAGTTCCATATAGGACTTGGACAGGTTTCCGAATTGTGAATGCAATGTCTTCAGCTCTTTCTTCGGTGCCAAGAACCTGGTTAATTTCAAAAATCTCGATATTTTCAAGGCGCTTTATGATGTGTGCATCTTGATCGGTCACTTTAAAGCCGCGTAAATTTTCAAGTGACCCGTCGGGCCTTCGCACTTTGATGTTTTTATTTTTATCGATGATGACCGAGTGACCTTTCATCGAAAGTACTCGCTCAATTTTATCTTTTACAATTTCAGAAAGAGGCGAGTCTCTAGTGGGGGACACTTGTGCTGTAATCATTTCTCTAATTTCAGTCTCCTCCACGCGCCCCGTAATATTGTGGCTATGAACGATGCTATTTCCAGGATCTTTGATCTCAATATAATCCAAGCGGCCCGTAGAATATTTAAGAGTGGGAGTGAAAGTTAACTTCACTGGAACTATTTCCGCCTTAACTGTTTTAATCCACTGAATTTGATCTATTTCGCGGAATCGCTCGACGGCTTTGACTAATCCTAATCTTGCCTCTTCAAGTCTTGAGTATCGATTCTCGTTTGTTGGATAATGGGAATAAAAACCACTTCTCAATTTTCTCTCAATCACTTCAACCCATTTTCTAGTTTCTAGTTCTTGTTTCAATACGGTTAAACTGAATTGAAATCCTCGCTCTCGTAAAAGTTCAAAAAGGATATTGGTCATAGCGTCTGCAAGGTCAACATCATTGGTTTTAACTTGATCAACAACTTCTTTAATGCGAAGGCGTGTTGCCTCCCACTCCCACACTATGCGGACGATGGGCTTATCAGCCGAACGCATATATAAAAGATCACGCATTGTTGTGAATTCAGCATGACCTAAATCGTGATAAGCAAATTCTGAATTTTTCATATAGAAATTATCGGCAAATGGTTTTTGCGGCGCTTCATCATCTAAACCACGTAAATCAATGCCAATAAGATTCATAGGCGCGGTGCGTGTGGCTACAAAAAACTCGTCATCCACGGATTCAAAAGAAAAATGCAGAAATATATCCGGCGCTTGCGCAAGAATTTTTTCCAAGAGATGTTCTGCATGATGGCGGTGATATTCGTTGGCCATAAGCTCGGGGTGCCTCTCTCCTAAAATGAGATCAAGAACGGGAAGGTAGTCATGGAAAATAAATCTTGCGGTCTCTTTGTAATGGGGATTCCCATTTTCTCCCCGCGCTACAATCTTTAGGGCTTTTGTTAACGCCGCTTCAATAGCAATTTTATGTTTATCGCCAAATTTTCTTGTCTTTCGTTGTCGTAGGTCACCAATGATTCGTTCCAAAACCGGTTTATAGGGTTTAAACACGAAATGTCGAATTTCCACCATGTTGTGCCAGTGAATTTCCCGGATAGTGTGCCACTCGATTTCCATGATCGTGTGCCAACCAATTTCCATCATGTTGTGCCACGTCATAGTTAAATTTTAAGCAGTTTTATCGCCAGTTCCGCCGGTGTGAAGGACCCTTGGGGTTCAACATTAAAGGGGGAAGTAAGATGGCGGGAAACGGGCTGAATGTGAAAGAAATAACTGAGGCAAGAAGACTTTGGAAGTTGGGAATAACCAATAGGCAGATTGCGCGTGCATTGGGTGTTCACCGAAACACAGTCAACAAATATGTTGAGCGATTTAAGTCTGATATTTTGAATCAAGAAAATCAAATTATCAAGATCAGTGAAGTAGTTGTCGGTGGTTGGGCTGATGAAATTGATTGGGAGAAGGTGCGTTCAGAATATTTGAGTGGAGTATCCCTGAATGTGATTCATGAGGAATTGGTAGAGAGTAATAAAATAAAAATTCAGTATTCAGGTTTTTGGAAACAAGTACAAAAAAAAATTAGTTTATCAGAGGCCACGATGGTGAGAATTTTTAAACCCGGCGAGAGAACCGAGATTGATTACGCTGACGGGATTGAGATTCTAGATCCTGTGACTGGAGAATTAAGAAGGACTGAGTTTTTTGTTGGTGTGCTTTGCAACTCAAGGTATGCGTTTGCAGAATTTACGTTTACGCAAGGAAGTTGTGATTTTTTGCAATCCCATGTGAATATGTTCGAATATTTTGGTGGGGTGACGCAAGTTTTGTCTCCTGATAATTTGAAAAGTGCTGTAACTAAAGCCCACCGCTATGATCCAGTGATTAATCAAGCCTACACGAGGTTGGCTTCGCATTATGAGATCGCGGTGGTTCCGGCACGGGTGCGGACGCCAAGGGACAAGGCGATTGTTGAAAGATCCATCCAGATTTTTCAGCGTTATTTTTTTATGAAAGTAAGAAATAGGACTTTTACTTCACTTTTAGAATTAAATCAGTGTGCCAGAGAGCACCTCATAGTTTTTAATCAAAAACAGCACCGGATATTTAAACGCTCCCGATCTGCGATGTTTTTAGAGGAGAGAGTTCATTTAAAGCCATTACCGGAGGTTCCTTACAAGGTGGCTGTTTACCATAGGGCGAGTTTAAGTAGGGATTGTCATTTATCTTTTGACCATAATTTTTATTCCGCTCCCCATCATTTACGCGGAAAGCACTTAGACATTTGGGCCACAGCAAAAGTGGTTGAGATATTTTATGAAGCTGAGCGCGTGGCCCTTCACGGCCGGAGTAGGTCCAGCAGTAGATTTATAACAGACGTGAGCCATTACCCACCGGCACAGATGGCCTACGCGGAGGATGATGTTCAGAAGATAATCACTCGGGCCGTGGATACGGGTCCTGAGACTGAGAAATTAATTAGAAATCTTTTAGAAGCTCCAGAGCCATTAAAACATTTTCGGCGGAGTCAGGGGATTATAGCCCTCTCCTGGAAATACTCATCCAAGGCTCTGGAGGAGGCCTGTAGGGAGGCAAACAGGTTTGGCAGTGTGAGGATCCAATATCTTGAACGAGTCATTAAAGTGAGAGGGGGGGTACAAGAGAGGATCGGACATAAAGTTAATTTACGTTCATATAATCCGTATTTACGCGGCATAAGCATTATTCATTAGTAATAAATTAAAAACTATAAATGAGAGGACAAAAGAAAATGATAGAACAAACCCGAAATCAAATATGCGAGATGAAATTATTTGGAATGCTTAAATCCTTAGATTTAAGACTAGCTGAATCCATCAGTCAGGGTTGGGGGTCCAGTGAGTTTTTATCAGCGCTCATCACTGATGAGAAAACCTACCGTGATGTTAACAAAATAAACCGAAGACTAAGGATTGCCAATTTTAGAACCCAAGCAAACTTTGAAACGATTGATTACACGGCAAAAAGAAATTTAACCAAGGCCATGGTGAAGGAATTGATGCAAATGAGTTTTATCAAAGCCTCTCCAAGAAATGTGATGATAGTTGGCCCCACCGGCGTTGGTAAGACATTTGTTGCAACAGCTCTTGGAAATCACGCCTGCAGGCATGGGTACGCAACTATTTTTATGGGCATCACTGTTTTTGTAGAAAAACTAATGATGGCAAGAACGGACGGGACGTATTTAAAATTAAGAGAGCGGTTAATCAAAACTGATTTATTAATTATTGATGATATTGGATTAAGAAAATTACCTCCACAGATAGTTCAAGATTTGCATGATCTTTTGGAAGAACGCCAAGAAAAATGCACATTAATAACAAGCCAACTTCCACTTAAAAACTGGAAAGAAATTATTGATGATGAGCTTGCTCTTGACACAGTAGTTGACAAGCTACAGCACGGCAGTCTTCACCTTATTATTGACGGACCAACTTACAGAATAAAGAAAGGCGAAAAAGATAAACTTGACAACCATAGTGTGCCAGTGGAAATTGCAAACAATTGACTGCTGCTAAGAATTTAAGAGTGGCACAAGATCAGGAAATCGCCTGGCACAATTCACGGAAATTCGACACGAAATCAATGTGACCGGCTTTAAGGGCGTTTCGAGCACTTTCTCTGAGTTCAAAATAAGTCTGTGCTGGTTTGTTCTGTAGGTCCTTTAGAAATTTCAAATCTTGATGGGATTGCAACTCAAATGCTTTTTGAAAATCAGCTTCTCTTTCAAATATAACTGACTCCATGGCTCCTGGGCAAATTGGCGAAAGGGGTCCGGACGCAAATCCGCTGACACTTGAATAAATTATGGTCAGAAACAGGCCTATAAGTAGGCCTAGCTGCTTATGAATTCGATGTAATCTCATGGACCATAAAGAAAGCAAAGGAAGGGCCTAAAACAACTATTTTTGGCGCGAATATTTGCGAACGGGGACTATAGACGAGGAACCGGAACTTTCGAGCTCACTTACGG
>JBBQPV010000225.1:0-4563 GCA_038216925.1 Bdellovibrionia bacterium | reverse complement strand
AATAATTTAGAATTATGCTTTTGCCGCGATTTAGGGATCGCGGCTTTTTTTTACATTTGTTTATACTGCGGTCCACTGCCACCTTCACGAGGAGTCCAACGTGGGCCAACAACATCAGTGGCTTTACAATCAATACAGTTGGGCGCATTTACCATGAGCTTTTCACCTTGGCGCTCATACACACCCGCAGGGCAAAGTGCTGCATAAAAATCTGCAACCTCTCCGCTCACATCTTTTCCCACAATCAACTGGGAGGGAATATCGTCTCTGGTTTTATTTCCCGATAAAAATACCCCGTCTACTTTGGCAACTATTTTAACTCCGTCTACGGTAGCGGTCTTACTAGGTCCGTGAAAATCACTCTGAGATTTTACTTTAGGTTCGGCAGCGTCCTCTTCCACCTTAATCATACCTCCGGGAAATGCGCCTCCAGTGAGAGTCATGAGTACGGATTTAAATCCGCCCCAGAAAAATCCAGACTTGAAAGCTAAACGCATATTCCTGGTTTTATGGAGGTCCTTTTGAATATAGCTTGTCATCACAAGTTGGTCATAACCCATTAAAATTTCGCTAGTGAAATTTTGTTTTTGGAGTGCTTGGAGAATAGTTCGAGCTGCATAAATTCCAGACTGCATTGCGTAATGAATTCCTTTGAGAGCGGGAACGTTCACCATCCCCACAGTATCACCGGCAAATAGTATTCCGTCTCCGTGGAGCCTTTTGGGGAAAGAATAAATTCCCCCTTCAGGAATTGTTTTTGCTCCCCACTCGATCATCTCCCCATCTTTTAAATATTCAGAAATGAGGGGATGAGTTTTTAATTTTTGAAGGAGGCCATGCACATCTAAATTCTGTTCCTTATAGTCAAGCCCCACAACAACACCCAAGGAAACCATATCATCTGCCATTGGATAGAGAAAGCTTCCACCAAATGCATCAAGTGGGACAGGCCACCCTAGGGTGTGAATGACATTCTTGGGGACTTTTTTTGTTCGCCACAACTCCTTCACGCCTAAGGCAAAGATTTGGGGATTAGGAGATTCTATCTTCTGCCATTGGGAGTAAGCTTGGAATAACGCTCCACGAGTTCCCTCGGTAAGCACAGTCACTTTTGCGGTGAGATCCGTCCCGGGCGCATAACCCGAGCCCGGTTGACGCTCCCGATTAAGACCCACGGGTGTAGTCCTCACTCCAATAACTTTACCTGATTCTTCAACCAGTAAACTTTCAGCAGGAAAACCCGTGAGCACTTGAACACCAAGTTCTTCGGCTTTTTTTCCCATCCACTGCACGACTTCACATATGGAAGCAACGTAACCCTCACTATTGTGCATAGTGGGAGGAGTGGGGATTTTGAATTTAGATTTTTCCGTGAGTATATAGACGCTGTCACCCTGCACTTTTTTTCTGAAAGGAAAGTCTTCATCTTTAAGTTCAGGAAACAATTCTCTGAGCGATCTTGGATTAATGACCGCGCCGGAGAGACAATGCTCACCCAACGCGGGAGCTTTTTCTAAAACCCCAATTTCGCAAGGAATGTTGTTTTTCTTTGTAAGTTTAGCAAGTTCAATGGCCCCGGCTAATCCTGCCGGCCCCGCACCAACAAAAAGGACATCTAGTGGAACACTTTCCGCTCCAGGTTTTTCTTTAAGAATAAATTTGTCTAATGGTAACGGTGCTTGAAATTTTGCTGGAACAATGGCCACTTTTAATTCTCCTTCAATTCAGGCCACTAAAAGGTACGCCGTTCCTTTTCGCAAGTAAAAACGTATCACTTGTTCTCACGATGCACCGTTTACTGGAAAGGGAACGGCGTACCTAAAAAAAGCCCCTACGTTAAGTAGGGGCTATGGTGCCCAATTAATGAACCCAAACTCGGTTGCCGCTTTTATTTGCCAGGGCCGGTGAGCCGCTTGTGAAAAGCCTGCTCAACTATGTCTGCCAGGGAATATTGAGTATTGTTTTGTTGGTGAATAAAAATCGCAAAGATTAACGCAAATGAAATTAAGCCCGTTAAAATTAAATTTAGCATGGAGGGGAAAAGCGATTTTTTCTCGTTAAACTTAGTAGCCTTTCTTAAACTTCCCGCGGGAAATCCCCATTGATTTTCAAGCTGCATTCGACGTGGGGCCATTTGATATTCGTGAACAGCCTTCATGATTAAGGCATCAAAAAATTGGGGGACTTTAGAAAACTCTAAACCAAACTGATGATTCTTTGCCCAGACTATTTTCCCTTCGCAATCAAAACTGCCGGCAAATTCACCGTCTGTGGCCATATTTATAGTTAAGTGGAGGCGCTGCCCCTCCTCAAAATGGGACCTCACCGGGGCCTTGAAAGCCATCCCGGTTGGACTAATATTTACGATGTTTCTAGTTATAAGCTCGTCATGATTGATGTTAATCTGCCATGCTTTGCCCGATTGCGGAGCAATACGGAATGTATTTCTTTTGTTTTCTGCTTGAATCATCAATCCCCCACTCCATTACCATGGAAAGATCGGGCCAAGCCCAACAAATCTAAAGTCCTGATTTTATTAGGTTTTATCGCAGCGCATCTGTATCTACTTTAGACGCCTGTCAAAGGACCTTTCGACAATCTTGACATAATGCAGAAACGGCCATCCTTACCTTGACAAATTAGACGCTCATCATCATTATTCCAATGATTTGAACAATCGCTAAATTACTGAAATTAATACCCTTTAAAGGAGGTCATTAAATGGCTACACAAACACATGTAAATGTTAAGCCACTACACGACAGGATCTTGGTCTTGCGTATGGCGGAAGAAGAAAAAACGGCTGGCGGATTATATATCCCTGACAATGCAAAAGAAAAACCGCAACAGGCTACCGTTGTTGCTACCGGAAATGGTCGCGTTTCTGAAGATGGAAAAGTATTTCCATTGGAAGTTAAAAAAGGCGACAAAATTTTATTCAGCAAATATTCCGGTACAGAATTAAAAATTGAAGGAAAAGAATATTTGATGATCAGAGAAGAAGATGTTCTTGGAATCATTAATTAAAAATTATTCAAAAGGAGACTTATAATGTCAGCAAAAGAATTGCGTTTTTCAGAAGACGCACGAAACGCCATCCTACGTGGTGTTAATATTTTAGCAAACGCCGTAAAAGTAACTTTAGGACCTAAAGGTCGTAACGTTGTTATTGAAAAATCATTCGGCTCACCCCTCATCACAAAAGACGGAGTCAGCGTTGCCAAAGAAATCGAATTAGAAAACAGATTCGAAAACATGGGCGCCCAAATGGTTAAAGAAGTTGCCAGCAAAACAAACGATGACGCTGGAGACGGAACAACCACTGCCACACTGCTTGCTCAAGCGATTTACCGCGAAGGTGCAAAAATTGTAGCCGCCGGACACAACCCCATGGACATCAAACGTGGAATGGATAAAGCCGTAGAAAAAATTGTTGAAGAACTAAAAAACATGTCTCAAAAAGTTAATGGTAAAAAAGAAATTGCTCAAGTTGGGACAATCTCTGCCAATAACGAGATCGATCTTGGAAACATGATCGCTGAGGCCATGGAAAAAGTTGGACGTGAAGGTGTTATCACTGTTGAAGAAAGCAAAACCGCTGAGACAACACTAGATGTTGTTGAAGGGATGCAGTTTGATCGTGGATACCTTTCTCCCTACTTCATCACCAACGCTGAGAGAATGGAAACCGTTCTTGAGGACGCTTATGTTTTGATTTATGAAAAGAAAATCAGCTCCATGAAAGACCTCATTCCTTTATTGGAAGGCGTTGCTCAACAACACAAACAATTGTTGATCATTGCTGAGGACGTTGAAGGCGAAGCTCTTGCAACTTTGGTTGTAAACAAGCTCCGTGGAACTCTTCAAATTGCAGCAGTTAAAGCTCCTGGATTTGGTGACAGACGTCGCTCTATGCTCGATGACATTGCAACCCTCACCGGTGGTAAAGTTTTGAGTGAAGACATGGGTAACAAATTAGAGAACGCTAAGATCACAGATCTTGGCCGCGCTAAACGAATTGTTATTGATAAAGACAACACCACTGTTATTGACGGTGCTGGAAAGAAAACTGAAATTGAAGCTCGAGTAAAACAAATCAGAGCCCAAATTGAAGAAACAACCAGTGACTACGATAAAGAGAAACTTAAAGAGCGTCTTGCTAAACTTGTTGGCGGCGTTGCCGTTGTTCATGTTGGTGGAGCTACTGAAGTTGAAATGAAAGAAAAGAAAGCTCGCGTAGAAGATGCATTAAATGCAACTCGCGCAGCTGTTGAAGAAGGTATTGTGGCCGGAGGAGGAGTTGCTCTCTTGCGCGCTTCCCAGGTTTTGAAGAACATCAAGGTTAATGACATCCAAAAATGGGGTGTTGAAATCATCAGACGTTCTTGTGAAGAGCCTATTAGGCAAATTGCAATCAACGCAGGTCTTGATGGATCAATCGTTGCGGATAAAGTATTGAGCGACAAAAATCCTAATTTTGGATTTAACGCTTTCTCTGAAACCTACGGTGATTTAGTTAAAGACGGCGTAATTGATCCAGTTAAAGTTGTTCGTTGTGCACTT
>JBBQPV010000224.1:0-4578 GCA_038216925.1 Bdellovibrionia bacterium | reverse complement strand
GCTGGTAACGATATTGAGCGTGCCACAGAAATCGCAAGACGAATGGTTTGCGAATGGGGAATGTCCAAATTAGGGCCCATGACTTTTGGGAAGAGAGAAGAGCAAGTTTTCCTTGGACGAGATATTGGAAAATCCCAGGATTATTCCGAGGACACAGCAAAACTCATTGATGCAGAGGTGAAAGATATTGTTCTCAGAAATTACGAGCGTGCAAAAGGATTATTAGGAAATAAAGTCGATATTTTAAACGCGTTAGCCGATGCACTCATTCAAAGGGAAACCATTGATGGGTCAGAAGTGGACATGATTGTCATGGGTAAGACCCTTGCCGATGTGGATGCTGAACGTAAGAAACGGGCCGATAACCGTAAAGTTGAGAACGAAGAGGCACAGAAAAAAGATGAAACTAAGGATGATGCGGCCTCAAGTAAAAAAGGTATTGTAGGAGGTGGCTCACCCGTGAGAGCATGAGCTCGTGAGCAATCTTTTACACAATACATCGCTGCTGTTTTCTAGCTTTCGATTTGTCGATGTATTGGACATGGCTTTTGTTTGGTTTGTGATTTACCGGGTGCTGCTGCTTATTAAACGCACGCGGGCAGTGCAAATGCTCTCCGGTTTAGGAATTATTGCCATTGCCTATATTGTGAGTATTTGGTTTGACCTCTACACTTTAAATTGGCTCCTGGAAAAATTCTTCTCTAATTTATTCATCATTATCGTTGTGCTCTTTCAACATGAGATCAGACGTGGTCTTGCGCACATTGGTCGGAATCCATTTTTTACCAGCGTTTCCGCTGATGAAGAGACTCTTGTTATAGATGAAATTGTCAAAGCCAGCGTGCAATTGGCGCAGAAAAAAACCGGCGCTCTCATTGTCATCGAGCGTGAAATTGGTTTAGAAGATTATGTTGAAGTTGGAACCAGAATCGACAGCACTGTTAATGCTGAACTTATCAATTCTATTTTCATTACAACCTCTCCCATTCATGACGGAGCACTTATCATCCGTGGTGGAAGAATTTCGGCAGCGGGTTGTTTTCTCCCCCTCACTAAGAATCCAAACGTAGACAGAAACTTAGGCACTAGGCACCGGGCTGCCATTGGACTTACTGAAGAGACTGATGCGGTTGTGATTGTGGTCAGTGAAGAGAACATGCAAGTCAGCTTGGTGATGGGCGGACAAATCACTGCGGATTTAGACATGCCCACTTTGAGAAAGGCGCTTTATAATTTGTTTAGTCTTTCTCAACATTTTAAAGTTGAGAGGCAAAAGGCGTGAAAGAAAACACCAGTTATAAAATCGTCGCCCTTCTCATCACGCTCATTTTGTGGATTATTATTTTGGGCAGTAAAGAAGCTCTCACAGTAAAAATGGTTCCAGTGGAATTTATTCTGCCTCACGGGATGGTTATTGTTAATAATGTGCCTAATGAAGTGGCGTTTAAGATTGCGGGGCCGCGGCTCATCTTGAAAAAATTCACTGAGGCCCGTGAACCAATGATTATAGATTTGAGCGCTGCTGCTGAGGGGGTTACCAAAGTACGGTTGCATGCAGACAGTATTAACTCGCCACCAGGAATTCGAATCTTATCTATGTCGCCAACAGACATCATCCCCAGATTAGAAAAAACTATTTCGAAAACAGTTTCTATCGAAGCCAATCTAAAAGGTAAACTCCGCGGCAATGGAAAAGTTAAGAGTATAAATATCATTCCCAATTCTATGGTTTTGACAGGGGCGCGCAGTGCCATTGAGATTCTAAATAAAGTTTATACTGCGCCAATTGATTTGGATAAAATTGAAAATTCTGAAACTTTAGAAGTCCCGTTGTCCCTTAATGAATCTGGAATAGACGCTCCCAAGGCGGGAACTATGGTCCGAGTGGAGATTAAACTACAATGAGTAAAAATAGAAAACTATTCGGCACAGACGGAATCAGAGGGATTGCAAACCAATTTCCAATGACCACTGAAATTGCCATGCAAGTAGGAAAAGCCATCGCGTATAAAGTACGGCAGGAAAGCCAAGCTCAAAAAGATAAGAAGCCAAAAATTCTTATTGGTAAAGACACCAGACTCAGCGGCTACATGGTAGAGCAAGCCCTCTCCAGCGGAATTTGTTCCATGGGAGTTAATGTTATTCTCACAGGCCCACTTCCCACTCCGGGGATCGCATTCTTAACTCAGAACATGCGTGCTGATGCGGGAATTGTTATCTCCGCCAGTCATAATCTTTATCAAGATAACGGAATAAAAATCTTTGGACGTGATGGTTATAAATTACCCATTGAAGATGAGAAAAAAATAGAGGACCTAGTCCTCCATGGAGATGTGTCCGAGCATTTGCCAACCGCCGATGGCGTGGGGAAAACCGTGCGCATTGAAGATGCCATTGGACGTTATGTTGTTTATGTTAAAAATACATTTCCCCAAGCTCTGAATTTAACCGGCTTGAGGATCGTTTTAGATTGTGCCAATGGAGCTGCCTACAAGGTAGCACCTTGGGTTTTTGAAGAATTAGGTGCGGAAGTTATAAAACTTGGAGTAAGTCCCAATGGAATGAACATCAATGACAAGTGTGGTGCATTGTATCCAGAAAACGTCGCGCAGGCGGTTGTTGCGTACAGAGCGGATATGGGAATTTGCTTAGACGGAGATGCGGATAGAGTCATCCTTTGCGATGAAAATGGAAAAATTGTAAATGGAGATCACATCTTGGCGATATGTGCCATCGACATGCTTAAAAAAGACCAGCTCCCCAATAAAACTATAGTCTCCACCCATATGAGTAACGTCGGTTTAGAGCAGGCGCTAAAAAAACATGGAATAAAAATAATTTGTACGGATGTTGGAGATAAATATGTGATGGAAGCCATGAGGGAAAGTGGATATGTCTTAGGCGGTGAACAATCAGGACATATTATATTTCATGATCATGGCACCACGGGAGATGGACTTGTTGCCGCACTCAGAGTCCTTGCTGTCATGGTCGAAAATGGAAAAAAACTCTCTACTTTGAGAGCAGTGATGACGGATGTTCCTCAAGTTTTGAGAAACGTGAGAGTGACTAAACGTAAAGATCTTTTGCAAATCAAAGAACTTCAAGAAGCGGTGGGGCGGGCTGAAGAAAAGTTGAAAGATCGGGGTCGTGTATTTCTCCGCTTCTCAGGTACGGAACCCGTGGTGAGAGTTTTAGTTGAAGGACCAAAACTGGAAGAAATAAATCTTTATGCAGAAGAACTTGCCGGAATTATTAATAGAGAAATGACATGATTAGATTAGGTTTAAATATAGACCACGTTGCCACTTTAAGGCAGGTGCGCGGAGGCCATGTAAAGTATCCAAATATTGTGAGAGCTGCTCAACAATGTATGGAGGCGGGGGCAGACCTCATCACCGTACATCTTCGAGGAGACCGTAGACACATTCAAGATTTTGACTTGGCTGCTCTAAGTAAAGAAAGGTTTCCTATTAATCTGGAGATAGCGGCAACTGAGGAAATGACCCAAGCTGCTATTAAGAACAGTCCCAAAATAGTGTGCCTGGTTCCTGAGAAGAGAGAAGAGCTGACTACTGAAGGGGGACTGGACGTTATTAAATTTGAAAAGAAAATTAAAACTTGCATAGATCACCTTCACCGTAAAAACATTTTGGTTTCTCTTTTTATTGAAGCTGAAGAAATGCAAATTAAAATGAGCAACCGGCTTGGCGCGGACGCAGTGGAATTCCACACTGGCCAGTACGCCCTGGCTACAGGTAAAGATGTGGATAGCGAATTTGAAAAATTAAAGGAAGGCTGCATAGCCGCACATGGATTGGGCTTACAGGTTCATGCCGGTCACGGGCTTGACTACGACAATGTAGGAAGGATCGCAAAGTTGCCCCATGTGGAAGAACTTAACATAGGGCATGCCATCATTTGTGAATCCATTTTTGTCGGTTTGCCAGAAGCAGTGAAGAGAATGAAGAACCTCATTAAATAATGAAACCTATTTTATTAAAAACCCTAAGTGATACCAAAAGGCACGCTCAGAAAACAGCTCAAGCCATGAAAGCCCCCGCACTTATTTTGATATCTGGAGATCTGGGCGCCGGCAAAACCGAATGGGTGCGTGCCTTCGTGAAGTCTTATTTAAAAAGCAAAGAAGAAGTTGTGAACTCTCCCACCTATTCACTGGTGAATATTCATGAAAAAGGAAAAAGAAAAGTAGTTCACATGGATTTATACCGGGTAAACAGTGTGGAGGATTTAGAAAGCACGGGGTTTTGGGATTACGTGAGTGGAAACGATATTATGTGCATTGAATGGGGTGAGAGAATTCCAAAAGAAAGCCTGGTTTCTAAAAACGTTTATTATTTAAATTTAAAAATTAAATCTGAAAATTCAAGAATGTTAACCTGCTTTTTTGAGTCCGGCCATAAGCTTAGCTAATTGCTCTGAGAATAAAGTTGCTAAGTTTTCCAGAGCAGTGATGTTGATTCTTTTTGCCTCATCTTTAAAACAGCTTCCATAAATCATAGCAAAAACGGAATTTTCTAAAACTATGGGGACAAGGGTTACGTGTTCTGGGTACTG
>JBBQPV010000223.1:0-4582 GCA_038216925.1 Bdellovibrionia bacterium | reverse complement strand
CATTTACAAACGGTGCTAAAGAACTAAAAACTTCCGGCAGAACCTCAGGCGTTCCAATGGCATCTACAAATGACGGAAGGCGATTTATCTTTTGTGCTTTGCCCTCTTTGAGTGAAGCAAATAAAGGAGCCGCTGTTTCTGGTTCACACGGATATATTGTGACATCGGGTTTGAGTTCGCGAAGTCTCCTTGCGATTCCAAGGGTGAGTCCACCTACGCCAAAGGGAATGACAACTGCGTCTACGTCTTCAAGATCTGCGTAAATTTCGTCACAGATAGTTCCATATCCCTCAAGGAGACCCTTAGTAAAAACTGGATGAATGAAGACTCCGAGTTTATTATCGCTGGGTGGATGGCGAACCATTTCCCAGATTTCTTCAAAGGGTAATTCGATTAACTTTGCGCCCAATTTCTTAATGGCTAACTTCTTTACGTCAGGGGCGGTTGTAGGAACATAAATTGTGCACTCGATCCCTCTGGTTTGCGCAACATAAGCTACAGCTTGGGCCATGTTTCCGGCACTGGCGGCGGAAATCCCTCGCAGTAAGATTTCCGGATCAGCGCGGTCCACTGCGGAAAGAACACCCCGAATTTTATAAGAACCAAAGGGCTGAAGATTTTCTGGTTTCAAATAAATAGGAGAGGTCTCACTTGAAAAGGGGATGAGTTGGGTGCGGATAAAAGTCTTATCAAAATTCAACATAATTCCCCAAGTCCTGTTTCTGGGCGTTTTTATAGGCAAGATCGGCGGCATAAAGATCTTGAATTCCAAGTCCCACAGATTTGAAAACAGTAATGTCACGGGCGGATGTTCTTCCCGGAATTTGTTCAGAGAAAACACATCCAATTTCACCTACCACAGCGGATGGTGAAAGCGCGTCAGATTTAATTGGGCCGAAAATTTCATCAGCTTCTACTTCGCATGCCATCCTATGATCTAAAAATATTCTTAAGTTTGGTATGTTAAAAAAATCTATTTCAAAAAATCCAGGCCGACAGGCCCCAATGGCATTGACGTGAGTTCCTTCTCTAAAATCAGAAGCTTTTAAAAATGACTCTACAGATGGAGTGCAGGTGACCACAATGTCAGAATTGGCAACGGCGCTACGTGGACTTTCACAGATATTAAATTCCACGTTCAACTTACTCTTAAGTTCAGAAATGAGTTGCAACGCTTTATCTTTGTGACGGTTATAAATATTTATAGTTTTAATTTCTCGGCAATCGGAAATCGCAAGAGCGTGTTCAAATGCTTGCCTACCGGCACCGATGATGCTCAAAACGTCAGAATTCTCTCGACTCAGTATTTCCGTGGCGGCGGCACTCACCGCTGCAGTCCTTAAGGCTGTGATGGTTGTTCCTTCAAGGATGCATTTTACCTGTCCAGTGTCCTGATCAATGATGCTGACAATTCCCTGATGAGGGTTCAAATTGTTTTCTGAATTGCGCGGAAAAACCGAAACAGCTTTGTAACCCAAAAGCCCGGCGCTCTCATTCATTGCAGGCATAAATCCCAAAGCACCATGCTCGCCGTAAGGAATTACGACTCGGGAATAGTTTTGAGCGCTATTTGATGCAAGGGACAGGTGTGCTGCACGCATACTTTGACGAAGCGAATTTGATGGAAGACATGACTTAATATCAGAAGAATTGAGTATTAAAACTTTCATAATGAGTACATGGATTCATATAGGGCTTATTGAAATGTGACAAGACCCAGTTTTTACGTATTTTTTTCCTAACCGACTAAACTCTGAGTATCAAAGTTATGTCTTTGCAAAGTTTTCCCATCAAGTTTTTTCCAGAGTGAACTGCCATTATGATACACCATATCAAATTCTTATTTTGACTCTTACGGGGAGATTTTGTCCATGAGCCAATCCACTGTTATTACGTTTGTGATCGCTGTATTTTTATTTCATACCGCCAGCGCCGTTCAACCTTCTGGAAAGAATTGCGGACCTGGAATGCAGAAGGTAGAAGAAAAAACTTCTGTGGAAGAGCCCCTTTTCAAATTGGACAAGGATAAACAACTTGTTGGTCTTACAAAGCACGGGCTTGAAAAGGTAGTGGCAGCAAAAGAAGGACTCAAAGCTGCCGACCACATCATGAACTACAATTATTTTGAAACAGAATCATTTCTTGAAGGTCTTAGAATTGCTCAAGTTGGACAATTTAATTTAGGAGTTGGTGGACTAGCGGGCGGCGCAAAAACTGAATTTTTTAGAAAAGCACTTCCTGGATTATGGGTGACTCAGGTCCATGAGATGATGGATCAGGTTCCCCTCATCGGAGGGCAGACGTTTGCTGGCGCGGAAGCGGGACGGCAAGAAATAAACTCCGAAGGCACAATGCTTACGGCCCGCTATGCCATGCTGGATGAAGGGCACAACGCAAACCCGGCAGTTCTTTTGACTACACTTAGTGTCACAAATGAGAAAGTAATCTACGTCAACGGTCAACCACGTCATGCAAAAGATTTGCGTACGGTTATATTTACTGCAAATGCTAACTACTATGAAATTCTAGAAGCGTTTAGAGAAAGTGGGAGGGCGGCATCTGGACCTGCGTTCCTAAACAGATTACAATTTAAAATGGAATTTCCCAATTGGTTGTCCGACGAATCCCAGGCAAAGCTTGATAAGTTAGAGAGAAGACGGAAACACCTTAAAGCCATTTCTCAGAGTGACCCATCTGTTCTGAAAGATCTTGCTCTACAAGAACCGGAAGATATCGATGCGGATACGCTAGAAAGATTTGCCTACGCCATGTTTGAAACAACCGACGAGTTTGAGGTTGTTTTACGCACTTTTGTACAGAAATTGAAAGAGGCGCAGGCTAAAGCTGTGAAGGAGAGTGTAATTGCCGCGCAAGATGATAGCACCCCTTACGTTCTTGTGCCTTCAACTCAATTTACCACCAGGCTGCGAAAAGATATTGCCAACGTAGCCATTGTTTCTGCGGCTCTTGATTACTTGAGATCCCCTTTAGCTACTCCGGAGAATTTAGCTAAACTTGGAAAAAAGAAAATAAAACTAGGTCCGTTGTCTCTGTGGAGAACCTGGCCTGTATTGACTATGGTTGGCGGCAACCAAGTGATTTTTGATCCGTACAATCAAAAGATCCACTTTGAATCTAAAGTGATTGGAAAAAATAAAATTCAGCCACCTAATTTCGAAAAACTCATTGAAGACGCCGAAAGTAAGCGAGATGAAAAACAAATTGAGCATCGCAGAGGCGGTCAGGATAGGTTTCTTGCTGCTTTGAATAATCAGTGGACTCATCTAAAATCTGTTTCGGAAGAAGTGGCCAGACTCACTTCCTCCAATGACCCCGATGATATCGATTTTGATAACACGGATTTTGAATTTACACTTGCCTCCCATGGCAGCGCCAATGTGATGAAAGTTAAGTAACCACAATGAAGCTTGCGGGCAAAAAATCTCTCATGCTCTTTTTAGTCGTGCAATTGGCTTGGTCCAATGCGTTCGGCGCCGCGGGCGGGAGAAAATGTGCCGTCTATTTAGCCGGTGCCACCGCTTCACCGATCTATACAATGGAAAAAGATTCGATTGCCGCTGAACTTGAATCACTCAATCAGAGACTGACGGCGATTCATGACAGATTAGCTCCAGAAACAGACCCATTTCGACACGTTCTCAGTCATGAACAAGGTGATCGGGTCTATAAGAGGCTGGCAATTCGAAAAGATGCCAACGGAAAAATTCTAGAATTTAAAAATACCAAGGGTGAGTTTACAACTGATACGCCCGCGGAACAAATTCGACACATTCTCAATGAAAACATTGGCTCCAAAGCTGTAGCACTAAATCCAACTATCATAAAAATAATCCAAGAAGACGCGGCATCAGTACTTGCTGATCCAGCAGCCACCCGAGCTACTCTTTTTACCGTAGAACAAGCACTAAAACTGGGAACTGAATATTTAAGTCGGTTTAAAGTTCCAGAGAAAGTGGTTGATAGAGACGGAAAACCGTCGGAAGAAAAATCTGAAGAAGAAAAGAAAGCCAAAGAAAAAAAGAAAGAAAAGGAGGCACCAAAGCCCAAAAAGCCTAAAGAGCCAAAATTTCCAAAGCTTCCTAAGAACTACAAACCTACAACAAAAGATACAGATACTAAATCTGACCCGCAAGAAAAATTCGTAGTTGCTGAATCAAACACGGGTAACCTATATTTCAAACTCTATAGCTTTAATTCAGTTGTACGGAATGCTCCTGAACCTTTCATGAACTCCGCACTACCTTACACTCCATCGGCGGTTTCATCTTTTCAACATACTCCTCACTATTTAAAAATTAATATGGCCGGGGAAACCGACGTGGACCTTTACTATGCACCGGGCTTTGAGCTCTTGCAGCCGGCGGATCCTCATTCCAAACTTACAATGACGGATAGTGGAGATTACCACCTTCAGAGTTCTGCTTCAGAAGTTATCATTCCACTTAGGCCGTTGACACCAGAAACGATGAATCCAGTCACTCTTGATTTCTTTACTCGGCCAGTTGGAGTTCAGGAAAATGAATTTCCGGAACAAATGCGAATCGATCTTCTTGAGCCTCTA
>JBBQPV010000222.1:0-4583 GCA_038216925.1 Bdellovibrionia bacterium | reverse complement strand
CAATGCCTGGAGCCCGCGCGTTTGCTGCATCTGCGGCACCATCCGGTGGAGGCGCTCCTACATCAGTTTCTTCTGGTCAGATTACTGTGACCGCCACTGTCGAAGTAGTATTTGCAATTGAGAATAAATAATTAGTTTTTCACCGTGGGTTCACGTTTTGTAAACCCACTTTTTTTAAAGGGGCATTGGAATGTTGAGATCAGGTATTTTTGCGTTTAGTTTAATTTTTACTCTTATAGTTTCAACATCTTGTGAGGCCTCAAATAGTGTTTCTCGAATTATTGTTTTTGGAGATTCACTTTCTGACGGTGGTACTTATGCCCAAACCGCAGGCCCCAAAGGTGGGGGGAAATTCACAACCAATCCTGGTAAAATATGGGTTGAACTGATTGCAGAAAAATTAAACTTGCCTCTTAAAGTGAATAGATTGGAGGGCTTCAGCCAACCATTACAAGTTCTCGGTGGATTTAATTATGCTCAAGGTGGCTCTCGAGTTATGGAAAAGTCCACGGACCAGAACCTGACTGCTCGCCCACTGAATGAACAACTCGGTTATTTTTTATCCCAATATAAGCATTTCTCATCCACAGATCTGATTCTTGTTGAAGGCGGAGCCAACGATATTTTAGCTCAGTTGGCGATGGTCAGAGCTAATCAAGAGACACCGGCGGAAGCTCTAAAACACGTTAAGGCTGCGGCTGAAAATCTTTCGATGCTCCTTGCGGCGATGAAAGCATCCGGCGCTACTAAGATTGTCCTACTCAATTTACCGGCCATCGAGACAACTCCCTACGGACTGGCTCAGACTCCGGAGAATCAACGAGGGCTTTCAAAAATGCGGGAAGTTTTTAATCAGACTCTAGCTTCCAAATTGTCCGGAGCTGGCTCTGTGGTAAAGCAAATTGATTTTTATCTTTTTGATCAAAATTTTAATTCGAACTTTCAAAAATATGGATTCACTACGGTGACTCAACCTGCTTGCCGCCTAGATATTGTTCCTAACAAATCGTCTTTATTTTGTAGCGCGCAAACTTTGGTAGCACCTGGAGCCGATTTAACTTTTAAATATGCCGATGGTTTACATCCCACAACTGCGTATTCTCGTGTTGTGGCGGAATTTGTGTACTCACAGTTGGGGTTTTCTAAGATCCGATAAATGAAGTCCCACAGAAGATGGTTTGCCCAACTTACTAACCTTCCTCAAATTGACAGTTAACTGTCAATTTCTGGCTAGCCAGTCCGGTGCTGATCATAAACCCGTCACTTAATGATTTCGAGATATTCTTAAATCATTGGTTTAATGACCAACATTTTAGGACGGACGAACTGAACTTTACTAAAGATGTTTTACAGATCTACAGAAAGTTCGACCTTGTATGAAATAGTTATAAACAAAAAAGTAATAAGTTTGATCAACTTTATATAAAAACTCTTCCCCCGAAAATAGTGCAAACTTATACAGGCTGAGCCCATTCGCTGCATTCTCTTTCTTTAATTTATCAATGTCTTTTTCCCAAGAAGATTCCTCACCAACTTCTAAAGAGACGTTTAACGTTTGTAAACCACTCTGAGGGTCGACGTTATCGAAAATAATAGCCCGTCCAGGAGCGACCCAGTCTTGGCCCATGCCATATACGTAAAATTGGTAGCTGGAACATTTTAGCAACCAAACCCCTTTGATTTCTTGCACATGTGCTGCTTCCGTAGCTCGCGAATAGTCTGGCGCTCTATCCAATTTGTAATCAATACTCTGAGAAAAGGCAAAACTTGAACTAAAAAATGCCATTAAAAAAATATATTTCATTACTCTCTCTCTTTTCTTTAACTTAGTTGAAAACTTCCAAATTTATGGTTTTTCTATTACACCAGTTAATAATGTAAAATTCTCCACTAGCGACGATTAGGCTGTCAAGACCGAATTGGCGCGATTCTTTCGACACACGCCGCATCGAAGGTGCAGAGACTTTACTTCCATGGAGGGTGATCCCCCAGTTCCTGCGTAGGATCACGCTTTAATTCCACGATCCTTGTCCATTCACCGGAAAGATAATGGAGTTGGTCAGATAGCGCACCATCATCCAAGGACTTTACGCTACAAGGGCTACTTGGGCCGTAGGTAGTAGGGTCACATACGCTAAGTTTTACTGAATTAGGATCTCCAGTCATAGTCATGATCCAATCTTTTAGAAAAAGAGGATGTTGAGGATTTATTGCGGGATCAAAAATTACAGGTTTCTCACCAATCATAATAATAGGAACAACGTGATACCACCAGCTAACTCCGCCTGTGGGACTGTTTGGACTCTTCACTCTCAAATTTCCAAAAATAAATATCTTTCCCGGTCTAGTGATGTTGCTCTTTTCCAAGTTCTGACCCATTAGCGCGGCGCGGGCGAAGCAACCGTCGTCGGGATAAAGCCACGTAGACCTTCTAACAAAATTCTGATGAGCGGGATCATTGATGAACCTAAGATCTCTCACATATCTAAAAGCACGAAGGCCCTCTGCCAGACTCTTAAAATGTGGAACGTGAGAAAAATCTAACTCTGAGACAGGTTTAGCATTCGCCACTGGCGTGTCCGTTGAAGGAGGATCGATGTCCCTATTAACCGCTCGATATCTTTCTAAGTATCTGTTGTATGCGTGCCTTGCTTCTTCACCAGGAAATCTCCGCTGGGAATTAAGATTTAAAGGCACATCTGCGAAACTAATTGTTGATACAACTGCAAATGTGAAAAACAAGAAAATATAAATTTTTATCATAGGATAAGAAGGTATATTTACCTTTTTAGAATTTCAATCTTAAAACTCCCTCGTATATGACAGTTAACTGTCAACTTTCATTGTGGAACCCAGTCCACCATTGACTAAAGGCCGGCTCCTTTGTTCAATGGACAACTTCCGTTAATAGAATATATGCTTGAACTAGGGAGGTAGCGTGGATCCTAAAACTTTTGTCATGTTCCTTTTATTGGCTACAAGTGTAAGCGCAGAAGTGTTTGTCCATCCAAAACAAAATGATCAAGAAGCGAAGTTTTATTTGCAATCAGAAGTTGTTGCCACGTACGCCTCGGAATTCTTAGCAGAGGACATGGTTAAAGAAGCCAATGAACTAGCGCAAGATTTATTAAGAAACGCGGAAAACTTCAAAAATAATTGGAATTATGGAAATGCCATTCATCATGCCAATCTTGTTCTTGGAAGAATACGGTTGCGGCGAAATGATATGGCAGAAGCAAAGGAATTTTTGCAGCGCGCGGGAGCGGCGCCAGGCTCCCCACAACTTGATTCTTTCGGGCCCAATATGACTCTTGCCAAAGAACTTCTTGAGAAAAAAGAAAAAGATGCGGTACTTGTTTACTTAGATGAAGTACACGAATTTTGGAGCTCGGAATACGTGGAAAATGAAATTAGACAGTGGAAACAACAGATCCTAGAGGATCAAATTCCAGATTTTGGTGCTAATCTTAGTTACTAATCTACTTTTTGATCCAAAATAAATCTAAATTCAAACAGGCAATTTCTTCGGCGGGGGATTTCTCCACTCGATCGGACGCGGTCTTAATTAAACCCATTATTTGCTCTCTTAAAATTGAAAAGTCTTTTTTACTTAATGAAATGGGGGACGTGAACATTAATTCATCTGCGTTCAAATCCTCACTCCTTTGGATAGCTTTTACACGCCAATTTATATGATGTTTCCCTAAAAAAGTTGAACCTCTTTCCAAATGTATGCTTTGTGGTCCCATCAGATACAGATTGTTTTCTAGTTTACAAAGACCTGTATCAATCAGAAACCTTAAGATCTCAACCGCTCGGGCCCGCGGGATGTCAAATCTTTTAGAAATCGATTCTAAATCTTGGCCCCCTCCAACAGAAGTGTACAACCACACGGAAACATATAACCAACTAGAAAAAAAAACCGAGCGGTCCAAAGTTGTCAGTACATGATCTTGGCGGATTCTCTTTGAAATCTCCAGAGACTGAGATTTGATAACTTCTATTTTACTTTTCCAGTAGGTTTTTAATTTTGCAGTTCCTGCGCGGGAAAGTTGGATGAGCAAAATTAAAAAGTCTAATTCCAATTGTCCCAGACCCAGGTACGCTCCCAGTTCCTGACCTTGTTCTAAATTGAAATCCTTGGAATGGGCCAAAATTTGGCTAATAAAGCTTGAATGAACGCCAAGATGATCAGCTATGCGGTTAATCTCACCCCTTCCATTTTTGGGTAACTTTGCGATGTATTCCCGCAGGAAAGGGCGATAGTCATCGAATTCAAAAATGCTCATTTATAAATAATATCATATATTTATGATAATTCTTACTGATTTGTAAGAATATTCAATGTTAAATTACTAAGAAAACCTGGATGAGATGCTGCGTAGCAATATAACATGGTCTTTTAATTGCAGAATTACACGAGGAGCTTATATGAAAAAACTGAGAAAATTTAAAACCTTATTGGGTTTAACACTGGTGTCGTCAGGCCTCATTTCCATAACAGCCCTTGGGGGCGGTAGGGCAAGTGGTGGCGGTGCCGGTTGTGCCGGATTATTTAGAAGTACCGCTGACGAAATTGCTCG
>JBBQPV010000221.1:0-4598 GCA_038216925.1 Bdellovibrionia bacterium | reverse complement strand
GTCACGGGGCGGCGCCTGTCAAAGACACTGCTCAACCTTTACCTCAAGTTTCTTCAACGTGGTCCGGGCTCCAAGTGATTGGACAATTTGCCAACACTTACATTCTGACCCAGTCTCAAAAGGGACTGATCCTTATAGATCAACATGCCGCCCATGAAAGGGTTTTATTTGAACGGTTAAAAAGTAAAAATCATATAGAGAAACAGCAATCCTTATTAGAAGAACTCATTGAACTTGAACCTTGGCAAATAGAAATCCTCACTCAACCCCATTGGCAAGAAACCTTTGAGAATTTAGGATTTGGTTTTCATCAGCGTGGTCCCCACACACTAGCTGTAGTTTCCAGACCCGCCTTTCTTGTGGACATGGGACTAAAGCCCATTGTTGAAAGACTTTGCGAGCAAATTGGTGAAGTGGGAGCCCACTCACAAATGGAAGACGTCATCAATCACGTGTGGGCTACCATGAGTTGCCATGGGGCCATAAGGGCCGGTAAAGTGATGAGTGCTTCTGAAATGAAACAGCTCCTCATTGAAATGGAAGAGAGTTCGTTTTCAAGCTTTTGCCCCCATGGTCGTCCGGTGAGTGTGCAACTTTCTTTAAACGATTTAGAGAAACTATTTAAGCGTATTGTATGAAGCTCGTCGTCATTTGTGGCGCCACCGCCACAGGTAAATCAAACTTAAGTTTAAACTTAGCAAGAAAACTTAAATGTGAAATCATTAATTTTGACAGCGTACAGGTGTATAAAGAATTAAATATTGGGACTGCTAAACCCTCAGCTTCAGAGTTAAAAGAAATTCCCCACCATCTCATTGATATAGTAAAACCATCGGAGCTTTTTACCGCCGGAGATTTCAGGCGGCGGGCTTTGGATATTTTATCTTCACTTTCTACCAAGTATGAGCACTGCATTTTAGTTGGAGGGACGGGATTTTATTTAAACGCTCTCCTCAATGGAATGTTTCCGGCTCCGCCTAGTGACGAATTAGTGAAACATAAATTAATGAAAGAACTTTGTGGAGAGCGAGGACTGGGAAAACTTTACGAAGAGCTGCAGCAAAGAGATCCTGTAGCGGCGCTGAAGATTCACGGCAATGACAGTTACCGAATTTTGAGAGCTCTGGAGATCATGCGGTCTCAAGGAAAGTCTCTGACAGAAATCAGAAAGGAGTTTAAGGCAGAAAAATTGCCTTATGAAGTTATCAAGATTGGCTTAAGACGAGAGAAGGGAATACTTCGAGAGGCGATTTTGCGCCGCTCTGAACAAATGGTGGATGAGGGACTGGTTAATGAAGTCAGAGGCTTGATTTCTAAATATGGTGCTGATCTACGGCCACTCTCTTCCGTGGGATACAAAGAGACCGCCCAGTTTTTAAATGGAGAGATTAGTTCTGTTAGTGAGTTAATCAGCCGAATTTCCATGAGTACCTTGCAACTTGCAAAGAGGCAGACCACCTGGTTTAAAAGAGACCCTGAGATGAGATGGTTTGATCCTGATAAAGAAGATGTGTTTGAAAGCAGTTTGGCTGCACTTGAGCTCTTGTAATAAATTACTATACTAAACGCGCCGGTCCTGAAGAATCTATTTCAGGGTCAGTTGCATGTCCGTTGCAGTGTTGAATTAAGCCAAAATAATATCGGCAGGATAGACTAGTGCTTCTTCCCAAGAAAAGAAATGAGTCAAAAATTAAAAAGTTCATGCTTGCTTAAAATTAGTTGTAACCTTCAAAGAACGCAGCCCTATGTACTCTCATTTCTTTTTTAAATCCTTTCTAAATTTTTGTAAATCTAATACATATGCCGAATCAAGTTGACAACTGTGAGAAATAAGATAGAACGAAAGCATGAATCCGCGCAGAAGAAAAAAACTAAAATCAGCTCAAAGTGAATTTACCCGGATAGGGGACTGGGGCGGCATGCGTAGCGGAGCGGGGAGACCAAATCTGAGTTCAACGGTGAATCACATGGCTCGTCCTAAAGTGAATCTTAAAATGCCCCTTCATTTAAATCTAAAGCTAAAAAAGGAGCTGCCTAGTTTACGAAATCGGAAACTTTTGAAGGAGTTTAATAAGTGTCTTAAGGGAGCTAGGGAATTGGGTCTCTATGTTCTTCATTTTTCCATTCAAAGTAATCACATTCATTTATTTGCCGAAGCGGAAAGTAATCGGGCTCTTTCTAGGGGCATGCAGGGCTTGGCAGGACGATTTGCTAAAATTATAAGACGACACGCCCAACACAAAGGATATTGTAATAAAGGGTCTGTTTTTAGCGGTCGTTACTTCATGCATGTCTTAAGAACGCCTGCAGAAACACGTAATGCCCTGGAATATGTTCTTTTAAATACATCAAAGCATCTAAAACTGATTGAACACATAGACGAGTTTTCATCTGGTCGAACATTTCAGCAGTGGGAGAGACTCTTGGGTCGACGATTTAAATTTCTGATCAAGTCTGACGTAGACTTTTTTCGGAAGAGTAAAAATATCGCTCCGACTGCTGTTAGTCCGCCCCGGTCTTGGCTTTCTAGGGCCGGTTGGATGAAGGCTTGTGTGACTCTCCCGTAGTGATGGGGAGATCAGACTGAAGCTATTGGCAAAAGTGTGGTCGAACCGCACAACACTGAAGGCGGCCTTCGGTCATGCGCTGATGAGCTTGCACGGAAAGTAGAGAAATGAGAACTCGATGTCCAATCGATGTCCGCCGTCTTTTTGGGCGCGTCCATGGCCCAAAAAGGCTATCAAATAAATCCGCACCTTACGTGACCAGTGGTTAGCACTCTTTTGGTTTGTACACCTTGACAAAAAGTATTAATATTCAAATACTTCATAGATGACAATCAGCATGACAGGCTTCGGCACTGCGAGTCTCAAAAATAAAAAGTTTTCAATTACTATTCAGATTAAATCCGTCAATGGTAGATTTTTTGAACCCAAGTTTAGAATGCCTCGCTATTATCAAGGTTTTGAATCTGAGATGCGTGCCATTTTGAATCAAAAAATATTCAGAGGTACTGTGGACGTGGGAGTTAATCGGGCCCTGATTTTAGACGGTCATAGTGAGGGTATAGAAGTCATACCCAATCTGGCGTTGGCGCAAGGCTGGGTCAAAGCAAGTCAAAAGCTTGCCAAAGAGCTTGGTGTAGAATACCGGGCTAGTATTGAGAGTCTTCAAAAAATCCCCGATATCTTTCAAATTCCAGAACCCACGCAAATTGAAAAAGAAGAAATGGACCTAGTTTTAAAAACTCTGCATTTGGCTGTCGACGCTTGTTCCGCAGAAAGAAAGCGTGAAGGGGACGCCCTCAGATCTATTTTAGAAAAACTTCTTCAAGATCTCAGTGATTTTTTGACCGGCGTCACTAAGAAGAAAAAGCATTTAGATGAAAACCTAAGAAAAGGGTTAGAAAAAAAACTTAAAATTTTAGCCCACGATTTTGAACTGGACCCTCAAAGGCTTAATCAAGAAGCAGTCTACCTTTTGGAAAAGGCAGACATAGAAGAGGAAATTGCCCGACTATCCACACATATTGATGGTTTCAAAAAACATCTGCACACAAAAGGAAGTCAGGGCAAGAAGTTAGACTTTCTTGTTCAAGAGATGCATCGGGAAGTGAACACCATGGGTTCAAAGACCCAAGCCCTGGACGTGGTGATAGACGTCATAGAGGCAAAAGCCACAGTGGAAAAAATCCGAGAACAGGTGCAGAATATTGAATGAGGATTATGGACAAGCACAGTCGCTTAAAATCAACATTGATTATCATTTCTGCTCCCAGTGGAGCCGGTAAGTCCACTCTTTGCGCAAAACTTGTGCAGGAATACCCTGAAATCGTAGAAAATATCAGTTTCACAACCCGACCTCCCAGGAATCAGGAGGTAAATGGTACAGACTATCATTTTATTTCCACGGGAGAATTTGAGCAAAAACGGGAAGAAGGCTTCTTTATCGAGTCCGCCTTTGTCCATGGCAATTACTACGGAATCAGTAAAAAACAGATCCAAGATGCTTTAGAATCCAGGGTGCCAATTATCTTTGATATTGACGTCCAAGGGGCTCGAACTCTACTTACCAAGTATCCGGATTCATTGACTGTTTTCATCCTCCCTCCATCAATAGAGGAGCTCAAGAAACGTCTGATAGCTCGGGATAAAGGCCGCACTCATAATTATGATCTTAGGATAAAGAATGCGGAGCGGGAAATAGCAGAAGCTACATTTTTTAGTTATAAAATAATCAACACCCAGCTTCCCCAAGCTTATGCAGAGCTTAAGAATATAGTTGAAAAGGATCTAGGAAACCATTAGGTATAAGGCATATGGCACGTATAACCGTTGAAGATTGTCTGACAAAAGTTAATAACCGTTTCTCGCTAGTGATGCTGGTTTCTAAAAGAGCCAAACAAATCATGAAAGGCTCAAGAGCATTAGTGTCCGCTAAGGACAATAAAGCCATTGTTATGGCCCTTCGAGAAGTTGCAGCGGGTAAAGTTTGGTACACCATCGATGAAGCTGAGGGTTCTCCAGAAGAGCAAATTCAGAAGGAACTCATTCGCTAAGCTAAGGCCACTGAAGTGGATAAACCACCAGATAAGTCTC
>JBBQPV010000220.1:0-4612 GCA_038216925.1 Bdellovibrionia bacterium | reverse complement strand
ATTCACCCTCATGGACACCGGGGCCGCGGTGTTGAGAGATTCCAAAAGTGGACGAGCTTCTGCTCCATACTGAGTTTGTATTTTTTCTGTAAACCAATCAGGAAAGGATAATTCTTCAGCAAGAGTGAGGGAGCTCTCTGTTTTCATTTCAAAATGGCCAATTTTAGACTCAGGAATTTTTTCTATTAAAAAACCTAGAGCGTCTTTTTCATTCTTCCACTTTTCAAATGCTGCCCAACGGATAAAATAGTTATCAGGCACCCATTCTTGGCCATCCAGAGCCATGAGGCGTCGCCACCAGCGCACCATCTCATAGGTTGTTCCCGCCATGAATTGCCGGTCTCTTTTTCCCCACTGCTTATGATTTTTGAAGGACCGCTCAAGAACCTTGTCCGCGTAGCGGCCCTCTTGAAATATTACTTTTAAATTATCCACAAGAGCTCTAACTAGGACTGGATGCCATTCCATTAAAAGGTAAAAACGGCTCCTACCGCCAAAAAGTAACCCATGAACTGACCATCAGAAAGGAGCAGGATATTGTTTTTCAATCCTCCCTCTATGAAAAATCCGGTGTTTTCAATCATGTTGAAAAATCGCGCACCGGCCAAAAGTTGGTAGTTCAGAGATAAGAAACTTTCCTGTTGAATTTGATTAAAGAAAAATCCGGGTCCAAGACCAACTCCAAAATACAGCGGAAATTTACTTCCCGCTTCAGGAAACATGAGGAGCGGGAGAACCACCAACTGCACCGGCTTACCTTCTGGGAGCTCGTAACCTATGAAATCTGCCCTGATGGCCCAATCTGCAAAGCTGCCAAACATACCCAACCTATAAGTTAGGCCCATATTTAGACGGCCCACACTTCCAACGTGGGGTGTGCCTCCCCATTGGTAAGAATCAGAGCTCACGAATGACCCAATGTGAATGGCTAGATAATGCTCATCTTCTGCGAGAGTAGATGGCCCTGAGGAAGATGTTTTTGCTGCGGGAGAATTTGCCGAAGAATTTGACTGCGGGTCTCGTTTGGAAAAGTACCTCCGAGCCTCGGCTTCTCCATTTTCATTGACCTCTGTCTTACCCCAAAGGTTTTGAGCAGAGATCGTGGTCAGTATTAAAACACTCAGAAAGTATGCAATCGCGGAATTTTTCATACTGGAATCATGTCATGAAGTTTAAAAAATGACAACAGGTGTGGTTAATGCTAAAACCATGCCCATGAGCTTTCGTCGTGGATCTAGAGAAATAGCCCTTCAGATATTGTTTCAAAGGGAGTTTAATCCCTCCATCAATATAGAAGATGCTTTTAACCTGTTTTTACAAAATTTTGAAGTCAAAGACGACATCAAAGAATTTGCAGAGTTCTTAGTTGATGGGGTAGTGGAAAACCAGAAGAAAATTGACAGTCTTATCCAGACCTACTCAAAAAACTGGAAGATGCAAAGAATGGCCATGGTAGATAAAAACATCCTGCGCATTGGCGCATTTGAGATTGTCTTCAACAAGGATCAAGTTCCCTCAGAAGTAGCTATTAATGAAGCCATTGAAATAGCTAAGCGCTACAGTAGTCAAGATTCCCCGCCCTTTATTAATGGCGTCCTTGACAATATTTTGAAAAGTCGCGACCTTTAATAAATGCCCAACCTACGCCAAGAATTATTTAAGCATAAAGACATTCCATGGCTCATATTTTCCCCGGCGGCGGAAAATCTTAGTCTTTCACCACTTGTGGAACTCATTGACTTTTACAATAACCAACTTCTCGTTAAATCTATTAAAGCTGAAAAGATTAAATTAAATCTTGGTGAAAAAACAATGTTTTCATCCGTTGGACTCCTACCCACGGCACGGTTGATTGTGATTGGAACTGGGCGGATAGCGGAGTTGGATAAATCTCAAACACAGAAATTAATTTCTGAAGCCGAAGCTACTATTGAAAACTTGGGGGAAAAGAAGGCCTGGGTGGTTGTTTCCAGCCGCTGTCCTGAGAATCTCATTACTGCAGTAAAAAAGAATTTTAATTCGGTGAGTGTCGGATAATGTCAAACACAGGTGGAACTATATTTATCTTAAGTGACGGCACTGGGGAAACTGCATCCACCATTGTGAAAGCGGCCCTTGTCCATTACCAAGACCGTGACGTCAGCATTGTCCGATGTAAAAATATTAGAAGTGAAGAACAAATAGAAAGTATTATTGAGGAAGTGCAAACCCGTGACGGCGCCGTGGTTTTCACTATTGTTAGTCCGAATTTAAGAGCGAGGATTGAAACTCTCTGCCAATTAAATAACGTTCCCTACAAAGACTTGTTTGGGCCGTTACTGAGTATGATGAGTTCCTATTTTCAAAAAGAAACAAACTTCACCCCCGGAATTCTCCGGCAAACCGATGAAAAATATTTTAAGAGGATTGCGGCCATAGAATTTACCGTAAAGCACGATGACGGTAAACTCTGCACGGATCTAGGAAACTCAGATATCGTTCTTGTGGGAATTTCTAGGACTAGTAAGACGCCGCTTTCAGTATTTCTCAGTCATAAGGGATGGAAGGTTTCAAATATTCCCATCGTATTGGGTATTCCCCTTCCCAAGGAACTTTTTGAAATAGATCAGAAAAAAGTTGTCGCCCTGACCATAGATTTGGACAAGCTCACCAGAATTCGAAAAAATCGGTTGGAAAAGTTGGGGCAGGACTTAAGTAGTGATTACGCCAGCTTTGAATACATTGGCCGAGAGCTTGAATACGCCAATGGGATTTTCTCTAAAAATCGGCGCTGGCCGGTGTTTGATGTCACAGAAAAAGCATTGGAAGAGACCGCATCTGAAATCACTAAACTTATAGCTAGTCGTATGGGCATCAATACCGATGATAACTTTTAAGTCCTAAATTTTCCTGATAGACTGATTAAACATGTACAAATTCATCAGGTTCCCACTCATGTTCATACTTTTTCTGCTGCCAGTGCAAGGGCAAGCAAAATTATTTAGAAATGCTTATGTTCAGTTTGAACTTCCAGGGCAATGGGACTGCCAATTAGAGGGAACAGAATGGGTTTGCGCCAGCCAAAATAAATCTGATTCCAGAGAAAGTATTATTATTTTGACCGCTAAAGAAGTTGGTCCTCAAGACAGCTTTGCCGCGTATGAATCATATTTACGGGCGCCAAAACAAGTTCCCAACACCACGGGAAAACCTGCGGTCAGCGTTGTAAAAAGTATTCGGCAAAGAAAAATTAATGATCACCCTTGGGTAGATGCTCTTCATATGGGCAGTGAGATCCCTGGTTACTACACAAGGTACCTTGCCACAATCAAAGACAAATTGGCCATTCTTGTCACGTTGAGCGCCCACCAAAAATATTACACTAAATACAGCAGTGATTATTTTAAAGCCGTGGAAAGTTTAAGAGTAGTAGCGTCTAAAGAGTTGTTCGCCCCAAGAGAGCTTGCGCCAGTGAAACCCAGTGGAGAATCCATTGGGGGAAATGTTAATCCATCAATCCCCGGATCAGACGGTGCGGACGGAAACGGCCCTCCTCCACCGGAAGCTGAATCAGGGTCGGGATCGCTATTTTTAGGTGGCGGCATATTACTATTAGTCGCAGCAGCGTATTTCTTTTTGAAGAAAAAGAAATCCTAGAACTTTTTTAATTCCACTAATCCCAAAGTTTGCAGATATTTTAGATATTTATTTGTCGGTCCCAATAGGACAAATTTTAGATTATCTGAATTTAGATGATCCTTTATTGCCTTATTAATATCAACTAAGCTGAGCGCCTTAATTTCATCTACCACATCCTGTAGAGTTTCTGGTTTCAATCCATAAAATTTACCAGTCGCAATCCAAACCGCATGGTCCTCGGGAGTTTCAAGGGAGCGAGAAAGCATACCTATAAAATAGTTTTTAGCGGTGTCTAATTCTTCTTTTGTAACTCCCGCTTCCACAAATTTATGCAATATATTCAAAGATTCTTTTAAAACTCTCTCCACATTTTCATTCTTAGTTGAAGTACTCACTTGGAATAAACCAGTTTTCAACTCAGACTCAAACTCACTACTGATATTGTAAGTAAGTCCTCCCTGAACCCGAATCTTTTCATTTAACCGAGACGAAAAAGACCCACCTAAAATCACACTAGCGATTTTTAATTTCAAATAATCGGGGTCTTTTCTTTCCACTCCAGGCTGCCCAAATATAATTTGTGTCTGGGTGGCATCAGGTGCATCTATGGCCCAAATGTTTGATCCTCTGATTTCTGGTGGTCTGGGCCAATGGACCTCTTGCGATATTCCCACCGGTAATGACTCAAGTTTTAATTTTAAAGTATTTTTGAAATCATCGTCAAAATCTCCCGTGGCTATAAAAATGACGGAAGAGGGGTTAAACAATTTTTTATAATGTAGGCCAATATCTTTTGGTGTAATTAATTTCAGGTCAGAGATTTTTCCATAGGACGGTAGGCCATATGGGTGCGGTCCAAATAAGTAGCTTTTAAAAGTAAGCTCGGTGAAGAGTTCGGGCTCCTCACTGATTTTTTTAATGTTAGAAATCTGATGCTGTTTTTTGCGCTCAACATTTTCTGGCGAAAAAATAGGCTGTGTGAGTAATTTTAAGA